>JBAXTC010000226.1:0-10197 GCA_037130375.1 Verrucomicrobiota bacterium
CTTTGAGGTGGTAGTGGAGTAATCCGTGCAGGTTCAAGTCCTGCTATGCGCACCACTTTTCCTAAGGAAAACGGTGAAAACGGTTCGATTGACACAGCCCTGACACAGAAAGCGGCTGAATCTTCACAAGGACCGGTCGTGGCGAGCTCGTTGCCTTGATTATATGTGCAAATTGGCGCTTGTCATCTGTTGGGCACGTGTTATTTTGATCGGCCTTTTATGAAAGAGAAGATACATCCGAAGTATGTGGATGCGGAAATACGTTGCGCGTGTGGCAACGTTATCAAGACCCGCTCCACCAAGCCGGTGATTATTGTTGGTATTTGCAACGCCTGCCATCCATTCTTCACTGGCCAGCAGAAGTTCGTGGATACCGCCGGCCGCGTCGATAAATTCCAGCAGCGCATGGTCAAGACCCAGGCCGCCCAGGCGGCGGCAGCGCTGATGAAGAAGAAACGGCGCTAGCGCTCCCTTTGCCATTCCGCCCGCAGGGTTCGAGAACTCTACGGGCGGATTGCTTTTGGCCCAAAAAGCGCAATTCAACCGCCCATGGCCACCGATGGACACGGATTTGCAGCGCCTTACGGGAAATAGCGTCCTCACCCTCGAGGCGAGATTCTCCGACGGCGACTGTATCAGTGTTCATCCGGGTGTATCCGTGGTTTGATGGCTTTTGAAGCATGGATTTTCGTCCCCACATCGAGAGATTCTCCCGCCGCTTTGCGGAGGTCGAAGCCGCCTTGAGCGATCCCAAGGCGTTCGACAACCCGCAGCGCGCGCAGGAATTGTCGCGCGAATACGCCCGGTTGAAAGACCTGGTCGCGCACGGACAGGCTTACAGTAAAACCGTGGCCGACTTGGTGGATAACCGGGCGTTGCTGAAGGCCGAGCCGGCGGATTCCGAAATGGGCCGGATGGCTAAAGATGAAATGGCCCGGCTCGAAGCCGAGGAAAAGCGGCTGACGCTCGAAGTTCAGCGGGGCATTCTGCCGGCCGACCCGGCCGACTCGCGAAACACCATCATCGAAATCCGCGCGGGTGCCGGCGGGCAGGAGTCCGCCTTGTTCTCCGCCGACCTCTACCGGATGTACACGCGCTACGCTGAGGGCCGCGGCTGGAAGGTCGAGGATCTCGATTCCAGCTCGTCCGACCTGGGCGGATACAAGGAAATCGTTTTCCAACTCAACGGCAAGGACGTCTATAAACGCCTCAAATACGAGAGCGGCGTCCATCGCGTTCAGCGCGTTCCAGCAACCGAAGCGCAGGGGCGGATTCACACCAGCACCTGCACGGTGGCTGTGTTGCCCGAAGCCGAGGAAGTGGATGTCGAAATCAAGACCGAGGATTTGGACATCACTGTCTGCCGCGCCTCCGGCCCGGGCGGGCAGGGGGTGAATACTACGGATTCAGCAGTCCAGATTATCCATAAACCCTCGGGCCTCATCGTGCGTTGCGCCGACCAGCGTTCGCAGCAGAAAAACAAGGCCCGCGCGCTAACCGTGCTGCGCTCCCGTTTGCTCGAACGTAAAGTGGAGGAGGAGCACAAAAAGTATGCCGACCAACGCAAAGAGCAGGTCGGCAGCGGAGAACGCAACGAGCGCATCCGCACCTATAACTTTCCCCAAAACCGAGTCACCGATCACCGCATCGAACTGACCCTCTACAACCTTCCATTTGTCATCGAGGGAGACCTCGACCCGATAATCGAGCCGCTCATGGCGAACGATTTGGAGGAGAGACTGGCGGCGTTGAAGCTGTGAAACGTGAAACGTGATGCGTGATGCGTGATGCGTGAGGGAATCGTCGTCGTCCAATTAAGCCCCCACGCCCCACCCATCACGCATCACGTTTCACGCATCACGCATCACGCATCACGCATCACGCATCAGCCCCCCCCCCATGCCAAAACCCAAACCCCATCCCTCTCCCCAAGGCATTATTTTCGACTGCGACGGCACGCTGGCCGACACCATGCCGCTGCATTGGCGCGCCTGGCAGGTGATTGCTGCGCGGCATCAGTTCCGCCTGCCGCAGGACCGTTTTTACGCGCTCGGCGGAGTGCCATCACGGGACATTCTGAAACTGCTCAGCGCCGAACAGGGTCTTCCGTTTGATCCGCTGGCGGTGGCCCGGGAGAAGGAGACCGAATATCTTCCGCTCATCGCCCAAGTCGAACCCCTTAATACCGTGGTCCGTGTGGCGCGCGAACATCATGGCCGAATTCCCCTCGCGGTGGCTTCGGGCGGAACCAGGCGAATCATCGAGCAAGTGCTCAATCATTTGGGAATTTGCCACCTGTTCGATGCCATTGTCACGAGCGAGGACGTAGTGAACCAAAAACCGGCGCCCGACATCTTCCTGGAAGCGGCGCGCCGCATCGGTGTGCCGCCGCGGTTCTGTCGCGCTTACGAAGATACGGATCTGGGGATGAAGGCGATTCGCGCCGCTGGCATGGATGCGGTGGATGTGAGGGAGTTGCTCGGGAAACGTGATGCGTGATGCGTGAGACGTGATGCGTGAGACGTGATGCGTGAGACGTGATGCGTGATGCGTGATGCGTGAAACGAGAGGCGTTGCGGGAGGCGTGAAACGGGAGTTGGGAGACGTGAAGCAATCGCGGTCTTCCGATCACGCATCACGTCTCACGCATCACGTCTCACGCATCACGTCTCACGCATCACGTCTCACGTCTCACGTCTCACGCATCACGCCCCGGCCTCTTCCACACGTATCGGAACATAAGAACCCGCAAGGCGGCCGTCAGCGGGATCGCCAGAATGCCGCCCAGCAGGCCGCCGAGCAAAGTCGTGCCAGCCATGACTGCGATGATAATTGTGACGGGATGCAACCCCACGCGTCCACCCATGATCTTGGGCGAAATGACCAGCCCTTCCAATGCCTGAACAAACCCAAATACTGCCAGCACCAACAGCGGATGGAGCCAGTCACCGAATTGGACGAAGGCAATGACGAGGGCCGCTGAGCATGTGATGATGGCGCCCAGAAAAGGAATCATCGTCAGGAATATGGCCATGACGCCAATCAGCACGGCATAGGGAAGGCCGATGAACAGAAAACCGATCCCATACAGGATGCCGTCACATATCGCCACGAGCACCTGGCCCCGGAAAAAGGCTATCAGATAGCCATTAATCGAGTTGAGCACGAACACCATCTCCTCTTTGAATCCCGAATCCGCCACCGGTAAGTAATCGGTCCAGCGCGAGGAGATGGCGCGTTTTTCCAGGAGGAAATAAAAAGCATACACCGGCACCAACCCCAACCCGGCCACCACCCCGAACCACGACGCCACGCGGCCGAACTGGCCGAACAGCCAGACGCCGACCTTGGGCAACGCGCCGGCCAGCCAGGAGGCGGCGCCTTGCATGCCTTCCTTGTCCAGCGCACCGCCGAACAGCGATGGGGCATTGGTGATGTCAGAAATGGCAGCACCGGCATGGTTCGCGGGAAATGTCGGGGCGGGTTGATTCGTGGCGGTTTTGGACTCGCGTGAGCCTTCGATGCCGGGGTTTCTCTCCAGCAACCTGCGGAGCAGCGCCGGCGGATGGTTCACCCAAGTCTGGACGCGCTTCTCGACACGGACCGCATAAGCCGGGACCGTAATGATGAGCTGCTGGGCTTCGCTGATCAACTGAGGCACGACACTCCCGAACAGCGCGGCAACCGTCACCAGGGCAAGGGCAAAAACACACACAATGGCGCGCACTCGCGATTCACCTTTGCGCTCGATGAAATCGACAACCGGATCGAGCAAGTAGGCAATGACGCCCGCTACCGCCACCGGCCAAAGCACCGGAGACAGGATGGCCAAAACGCAGCCAAGCCCCCAGACGAGTGCCGCAGCCAGCGCCACCAGCACCGCGATGGCCAACCCGGTTAGCGCGAGCCAGATTAACCGCGCCTGACCCTCAGTCGGAGGAGGCAGGCTCATGAGTCGAGCGACTGTCCTAACTTTCTGGATTTGTCGGCAGCGGCGCGGACGGCGCTGATCAGAGTTCCGCGTACTTTACCCTTTTCCAGCTCATGAAGACCCTCGATGGTTGTGCCACCCGGGCTGGTAACCATGTCTTTGAGCGCGCCCGGGTGAAGCCCCGTCTCCAGCACCATTTTCGCGGCCCCCAACACGGTTTGGGCCGCCAGTCTGGTCGCGACATCGCGCGGCAGGCCCGCCGCCACGCCGCCATCGCTCAATCCCTCAATGAACAGATACACATAAGCCGGCCCGCTGCCGCTCAAACCGGTGACCGCATCCAGAAGCGCCTCTTTGACCTGAAACGCGATGCCGACGGCGGAGAAAAGCTTCTGGGCCAACTCGCCATCGGTCAGCAATGCCGATTTGCCCAGCGCATAGGCAGTGGCCGAGGCCCCGACCAGCGCGGGCGTGTTCGGCATCACGCGAATCAACCGCCCCCCCCCCAACACGGCTTCCACCTTCGCGAGCGGCACGCCGGCGGCGATCGAGATCAAGAGGCGATTCTCTGTGAAGTGGTCACGGATGTCGGCCAGCACACCGGGCACCTGGTCCGGTTTGACCGCCAGCACAATGACATCGGCGAACTTCACCACCTCGGGGTTGGATGACGTCGTCTTTGCCCCGGTTTCGGTCGCGAACGAGGCACGCGCCGCCTCGCTCGGGTCGCTGGCGATGACCCGTCCCGCGGTGACGAGTTCGGCCCGCATGAAGCCTTTGGCCAGGGCCGTGGCCATTTTACCGGCGCCAAGAAAACCGATGGTGAGCTGTGCAGACATGCCGGGTTTGTAACACTCCGGCGACCGAATCGGAAGCGAAAACATGGGTGGATGGGGGATTGCACTCACGCTCTAACCACCGTGCATCCGCCCCGCAACGACTTATTCCGCCTTCTTCCCGCCAAAAGGAATATCGACGGAACCACCCACCCAAAGCTTGGCGTCGCTGTTGTTGCCATCCACCACCGTCTCCAACTGGAACCCGTAGCGCCAGTGCCGTTTGGATGTCGTGTAGCTGAAGCCTGCTTGAATCGAGTCATGGATTTCCCGCACGTCCCTGGGATAAATGATGGTCGAGAGGTCATCGGGGACGACGAAGGTGATGTCGCTGCCCGAAATCGTTTGCAGGTGTTTGTAACCAACGTCCAGCTCCCAACCCTTGATTTGCTGGAACAGACCCACGGCGATGGAGTAATTGTCGTTGCCCGTCGTGCGGTTCCAGCGGTACAGCGCGTCCCCATAAACCCCGAGACCCGGCCAACCAAAGTGTTTGCGCAGCAGCAACTCGGGTACGATCGCCGCCGACCGATATCCGGGAGCATAGGTGAAGTTTTCGTTGTATGTGCCGGGCAAGACGGCCCCGGCGCGGAATGTCAGCGTTGGCACCCAGGGCGAATTGGTGCATAGAGCCTCATTAAAAATCTGATAGCGGACGCCAAACGAAAAGTCCATCAGCCCCGTCGTGTATTTAATCTGGTTGCCAGGTGAAAAGGCGCGCCAACCGCAGGTCGTGGCGCCCACTTCCAGGTCCGCCGCCCACTTCTCGGTGATTCCGTATTGGACCGCTAAATAGCCTTGGTTGATGTCGATGCCGTAATTCTCGCCGCCCGACCGCGTATTGATGTTATACTGCTTGCCAGCAGCCCATATTTGGTAGGATTCGGATTCTTCGTAAACCAAACCGACCACGATTTGCTTATTGGCAGGCACGTCTGCCCAATAAGCGAAGGGCCGTTGCGCCATATTCTCGGAACCCAGCGCAGCCTGGCCCAACACTGCCGTCAGCACCAAGCCGGCACAAGTCGTGAATCGGCGCACCAGCTTCGGCGCTGGGTCTTCGGTTCGGTCAATCTGAAAGGTCAACTGCTTCTGATTCTGATTCTGATTCTTCATCGATCATTTCTTTCTTCTGTGCCGGACCCGCGCTTCTTTGATCGCGGGAACATCGCTCACGCTAACTTTACCCGATGCATTTTCAGTTACAAGCGCACAGATGCCCGGAACCTGTCGAAACAATCTTGCCAAGCTTCGGACAAAATGGAATTATGAGAGCGGCGATAATGAACAATTCGGATCGCGCAAAAACATCACATCAAATGAACTCGACAAACCGCCCAGAATCAAACCTTACCACGCGTCGTGAATTCCTCAAAACTTCCGGCGCCGCCGTGGCCGGCGCAACACTGGCCGGCGCACTGGCCCGGCCGGGCTATGCCGCCGAGGACAATACGATCAAGATCGCCCTCGTCGGCTGCGGCGGACGCGGCTCCGGCGCCGCCGCGCAGGCGTTGTCCACCAAAGGCCCAACCAAACTGTGGGCCGTCGCCGACGTCTTCGAGCACCGTGTTCAAAACAGTCTCGCCAGCCTCAATCAAGCGCATGAAAAACAACTCGACGTGCCTCCGGAACGCCAATTCATCGGCCTGGACGGATTCAAAAAAGCCATTGATTCACTCGACAAAGGCGATCTGGTCCTGCTGACGACGCCCCCGGCGTTCCGCCCGATTCACTTTGATTACGCGGTGCAGAAGGGTGTGAATGTGTTCATGGAAAAATCGTTTGCTGTCGATGCCCCGGGTATCCGACGGGTGATGAAGACGGGTGAGGAAGCTACGAAGAAGAATCTCAAGGTCGCCGGCGGCCTGATGAGCCGCCATGCCAAGTACCTCGAGGAAGCCGTCCAGCAAATCCATGATGGTCTCATCGGCGACGTCATCACCTCCTGGGCCTACAGGATGCACGGGCCGGTCGGTCTTAGCGCCAAACAAGCCGACATGAAGGAACTGGCTTACCAGATCGCCAACTACAGTTGCTTCACATGGCTCAACGGCAGCTTCATCGAGGACTGGCTTATCCACAATATCGACGTCTGCTGCTGGGTGAAAGACGCCTGGCCCGTTTCGGTCCAGGGCATGGGCGGCCGCCAGGTGCGCCAGGACGCCGATCAGCTCTTCGATCATTATGCCGCGGAATATACCTTCGCCGATGGCACCCGCTTCTTCGCCCAGGGCCGGCATATCGCCAACTGCTGGGATTTTTTCGGCGATGTCATCCAAGGAACCAAGGGCAGTGCCGTTCTCGGTGAGGGCCAGCCCAAGCCACGCATATTCAAAGGTCACAAGCAGACCTCGGAAAACGTCATCTGGAGCTACAAAGGACCGACGAGCGATCAATACCAGGTCGAACATGACTTGCTCTTCGACGCAATCCGCAACGACAAGCCCTACAATGAAGCCCAACGCTGCGCCAAATCGTGTTTCACCGCGATCATGGGGCGCATGGCTTGCGAATCAGGGAAGATGATCACCTGGGATGATGCGATGGCTTCCAACGTCGAACTGGCTCCCGGGCTGGAGAACTACAAGTGGGACTCGAACCCGCCTGCCATGCCTGGTCCGGACGGCAAATACCCCGTTGCCATGCCAGGCCAGACGCAGGTTCTCTAAAATTCTTAATCAGGTTCCGGTTTCGGATTCCGGGCTTCGGACTTTCCGGCGGTTTGCCCCAAAAGGGCCAGCCGCCTATCCCTTTCCTTCTTCGATTGCTTCGCCAACTGGCCAGCCGCCCGGTAAAACTTATCGAGGTCGCCGCTGTTGAGTTCCAGCAGACGCTCGAAGGCGGGCACGAGATCGTAATAAGCCGCCACAGAGTTAAGCTTGGCATTATTGACTCCGCGCGCGAACCACAGATCATACTGAGCGTCACCTCCCCATTGTTCTGCTTTCATTCTCGAGTATTCAAGTTGCAGACGGTCGAGGATCTCTTGTTTGTCCCGCCGCAACCGCTCGGGCTCCACCACGCGCCTTTCCTTTGCGGCTTTGAAGCTCCCCCCATCCACTGCCTGATCTCCGTAGAGCGCCGCCAGTCGTTCGCGCGTTCTCGCTATCAGATGCACAAACTGATCCGTGCGCCGAAGCTCTGTCAAGTAATTGGCGCGCGCATTGGCGCCTCCCCGGGCCCGCAGCCACCGCTGCGCGCCTTCCTGACCGACCGTCGTGGCGAACGCTTCGTTGAAATCCGTGTCGCCGTGCGCAAACACACGCTGATGGCCCAGCTCGTGGAATATGGTTTCAGCCAGATCAGCTTCCGCCTGGAAGATGAAGGTGTTCAGCACCGGGTCTTTGAACCAGTTCAAAGTCGAGTACGCCGTCACGCCGCCCACGCATACGTCATAGCCCTTGGTCTCCAGGCGCGCTGCATACCGGTTCGCCTCACTCTCGGTAAAGTAACCGCGATACTCCAGGCTCCCGACAAACGGATACCACCAACTCTTCGGCTCCAGCGAAAACTCCGGCGCGGCTTCCACATTCCACACCACGAATGGCCGATGCACATCCACATATCTTTGATAATGTCCATCCACCGCAAGCTTCAATTGCTCTCGAGCGAACGCCCGCAGGCTTTCAACCATTTGCAGCTTCTCTTTGAGCCGCGCCGGAGTCTGTGCGTCGCCCAACAGCTTTCCTATCTTCTGTTGTCGGGTCATGATCTGATACTGGCCTTTGATGGCTTGCCCGTAAAAGCTGAGGTTTTGGCAGCCAGCCACAGTCAGGACCACCAGCATGAGCAACAGGCCCAGTGCCCACCGTCGGCGTCGCACCGCCATTGGGCCAGGGACGCGTTCCAGAGATTGTCTCAGAACCGTTTCTTCGGGAGCGCGAGCATCCCTGCAAACCCCATTGTTGGGACATGTTTGGGCTCGCGCAGACGCTCCCCCTCCCGGTTTAGTCTCTCGAGACGGTCTCTCCACCACATCCCTGGGTTGGTCGTCAGCGGCCTGTTCCGGGTTTGCATTCATCAAGTTGTTTCCCTCCCCATTAAGGGGAATCCAGCCGCTTGGCAAATCTTGAATGAGTGAATGGGACTTGTCTCAGCTGCCGTTTTTCTTTGTCCTTCGGCGTTCTTTCGTGGCAAAATCTGCTCCGGTGGAAGTTATCATACAGTCGAATCAAGAAGCCGCTGCCGCACTGGTCGCGCGAATCGTGGCCCGCGAACTGCGCGCCAACCCGAACCTTGTCCTTGGCCTTGCCACCGGCAGCACCATGGAATGCGTCTATCGCCACCTGGTGTGCCTGCACCGGGACGAGAAGCTCGACTTCTCGCTATGCCGCACTTTCAACCTCGACGAATATGTTGGCCTGTTCCCCTCCGACCCGACCTCCTACCGTTATTACATGAATCAGCACCTGTTCCGCCATGTGAACGTGGACCAGCGGAACACCTATTTGCCCAACGGCCTGGCGAACGACCTCGACGAAGAATGCCGCCGTTACGAGGCGGCCATTCAACGGTTCGGCGGCATCGACCTGCAACTCCTGGGCATCGGCAAGGCCGGGCATATTGGCTTCAACGAGCCCCTGTCCGCGCTGCGCTCCCGCACCCGGGTGAAAGCCTTGTCGCCTACGACCCTCAAGCAAAATGCCCCTTTCTTTGGCGGCGAGGAGAACATGCCGCGTCGAGCCATTACGATGGGCGTTGGCACTATCCTGGAATGCCGTCGTTGCATCCTCCTGGCCACGGGCGACAGCAAGGCCGATGTCATTGCCAAAGCGGTCGAAGGTCCCATTACCAGCATGATCTCCGCAACAACGCTGCAATTGCACCCCCGCTGCACTGTCATCGTGGATGCAGCCGCTGCCAGCAAGTTGGCCGAGCAGGAATACTACCGCTGGGTCTTCGCCAATGAGCCGGAGTGGGAGGATTACAGGTAACTGACTCTAGGCTCCGCTGTGGCCGCGTATAACGATGCGGCCACTTTCCCCTCCAGCGGTCATTCAAAGCACAACTTGCTTGAATAGTAACTTCAGCTTTTCAGAGTGTCTGTCGTCCCGTAGTGCATTGAACCATCGTGAGCAGATGAGTGGCGAGTGACCTGGGTTATAAGTTCCAACTCGAGAATCCTGATCATCGGCGCGGGTGGCGCCGGCACGGACGCGCTCTGCGTTGCCCAGCGGCTGTTGGCCGCCGGTAGCGCCACGTTCGCCGGCTTGCAGCCGGCTTTAAACGTGCTGAAAGTGGGGCTGGACAACAACAACAGATCGGCGGAACGCATCGGCTCGTCTGGCTTAAGCCGGTCGCAGACCGGCGCTCCGGCCATAATGAGAATTGCTATTTCGGCTCGTTGACGTCTTGACTTCGATTTGACCTTTATAGTAGTGCAGTGCTGTGTTCTTACGAGATACACTTTTGGATGTCCTGAAGGACCAG
>JBAXTC010000227.1:0-10166 GCA_037130375.1 Verrucomicrobiota bacterium
CCAATGATTACGTCGGCAAAGGGTTGTCCGGTGGCAAAATCATTGTCTATCCGCCGGCAAAATCGACCTTTGTTCCGGAGGAGAATATCATCATTGGCAATGTCGCCCTCTACGGCGCCACAGCCGGCGAAGCCTACATCCGGGGCATGGCGGGCGAACGCTTCTGTGTGCGCAATAGCGGTGTGAATGCAGTCGTCGAATCGGTCGGCGACCACGGCTGCGAATACATGACTGGCGGTCGCGTGGTGGTGCTCGGCCCGACCGGACGCAATTTCGCCGCCGGCATGTCAGGCGGGGTGGCCTATGTGCTGGATGAGGTCGGGGATTTCCCGCGCCGCTGCAACCTTCAGATGGTTGCGCTGGAAGCGCTCGAGGATCCGGATGAAATCGAACAGGTGTGGAAGATGATTCAGCGTCATCAAACCTATACGAGCAGCGCGCGCGCGGCCAGGATTCTTGCGGACTGGCAGCAAATGGTGAGAAAGTTTGTGAGGGTCATGCCAAAGGACTACAAACGCGTTTTGCAGTCCTTGAAACACCTGCAGCAATCCGGCTTGAGCGGCGAACAGGCGATCATGGCTGCCTTTGAAGAAAACGCCCGCAGCGCGGCGCGCATCGGGGGAGGATAACAGGAGACTATGGGCAAACCCACCGGATTCATCGAATACTTGCGCGAGTTGCCTCTGGATCGTTCAGCCATCGAACGCATCCGCGACTGGAACGAGTTCCATCATCATCTGGAGGAGGGCAAGCTCCGTGAGCAAGGGGCGCGCTGCATGGATTGTGGCATTCCCTTTTGCCACACGGGTGCCCTGCTCAGCGGCATGGCTTCCGGCTGCCCGATTCACAACCTCATTCCGGAGTGGAACGACCTGGTGTATCGCGGCCTTTGGAAGGAAGCGCTGGACCGCCTCCACAAGACGAATAATTTTCCTGACTTCACCGGTCGCGTCTGCCCCGCCCCCTGTGAGGGCTCCTGCGTCCTCGGCATCAATGCCACGCCAGTGACCATCAAGAGCCTCGAATGCGCCATCATCGACCGGGGATGGGAAAATGGCTGGGTCACTCCTGAACCGCCCCGGGTGCGCACCGACAAAAAGGTCGCCGTGGTGGGTTCGGGGCCCGCTGGCCTATGCGCGGCGGCGCAACTGAACCGCGCCGGCCACTCGGTCACTGTCTTCGAACGCGCTGACCGTGTCGGCGGCTTGCTCATGTATGGCATCCCGAACATGAAGCTCGACAAGCGCAAGGTCGTCCTGCCCCGAGTCTCACAAATGGAAGCTGAGGGGGTCAAGTTCGTCACCGACACCGAGGTTGGCGCAAATTACCCGGCGAAAAGACTGCTCAAGGAATTCGATGCTGTGGTGCTCTGCACCGGCGCAACCCAGCCGCGCGATTTGCCGGTCGAGGGCCGCGGCCTCGAGGGCATCCATTTCGCGATGGATTTTCTGACCCACAATACCCGCAGCCTGCTGGACGGCCACAAGAACGGCAATTTCATCTCCGCCGAAGGCAAGGACGTCATGGTCATTGGAGGTGGGGACACCGGCACGGACTGCGTCGGCACCTCGCTGCGGCACGCTTGCCGGAGCCTGGTGCAAGTGGAAATTCTGCCGCGCCCGCCCCTGGATCGGGCTCAGGACAACCCGTGGCCCGAATGGCCGAAGGTCTATCGCCTGGACTATGGCCAGGAAGAGGCCGCCGCAAAGTTTGGCGCTGACCCTCGCATCTATCTGACCACGGCGAAGAGATTCATCGGTGACGCCCACGGCCACGTCAAGGAAGTCCTCACAGTTCAAGTCCAATGGGAGCGCAACGACAAAGGACAGTTCGTGCCCAAAGAAGTGCCGGGCACCGAACAGGTCCGCCCGACCCAACTCGTGCTGCTGGCGATGGGTTTTCTCGGGCCCGAACAACCGTTGATCGAGGCGCTCGGTCTCGAACGCGACCCGCGAACCAATGTGAAAGCGGCATTTGAAAAATA
Organism: Verrucomicrobiota bacterium; assembly: GCA_037130375.1. Taxonomy (GTDB): domain Bacteria; phylum Verrucomicrobiota; class Verrucomicrobiia; order Limisphaerales; family UBA8199; genus JAPLUA01. The sequence goes on from JBAXTC010000227.1 coordinate 1,985, forward strand.
CTCCACCAACCATAAAGGAGTCTTCGCCGCGGGCGATTGCCGTCGCGGCCAGAGCCTGGTTGTTTGGGCCTTTAACGAAGGCCGGGGCGCGGCGCGCGAATGCGACCGCTACCTGATGGGGACGACCGACTTGCCTTAGACTTCAATCTGGCATTAAGCTCCACGGGCTTCGCGTTGGGCGCGACAGCATCGCGTTCGCCTGGGCGTCATTCTCGAAGCGCTCGGCTTTGGGGTTCCATTTGAGCTTGCGACCCAGGCGGATGGAAATGTTCGCCAGATGGCAGACCGTCGCAACACGGTGACCGATATCCACCGGGAAATAGGGGTCTTTACGGCTCTTTACCGACTTAAGGAAGTCATCATGTTCGCCTTCGGGGTTGGTGTAGAGGTGGATTTCGTTGGGCCCGATTTCTGATTTTAGTATCTCCTTGGAGCTGGCTTCCAGTTCACCCCGCCAACCGCGGTTGCCCACCCATCCTTCAGTGCCAATAAACTTGATGCTCGGATTGCCTGGAGTGCAGGTCATGGTGACACCATTCGCGTACCGGTATGTGACATCATAGTCCTTTACCGTGTTGTAAAGTCCCCCTTCCCAGTGGGTGCCAGTGCCTTCGACTTCAACCGGGCCGCTCCGTTCGGTATCGTTGGCCCACTGCGCCGTGTCGAACAGGTGCGCTCCCCAGTCACAGATAATTCCCCCGGAATAATCCCATATCCAGCGGAAGTTAAAATGCATGCGGTCCTTGGTATAGGGCGCAAAGGGCGCCGGGCCGAGCCACATCTCCCAATCCAAATCGGCAGGCACCGGCTGGGGCGTTGGGTCGCCCGGCATCGTTGGCTGCCGCGGCAGGATCACTTCGATTTTCGTCAGCTTGCCGATGCGCCCGTTGCGCACCAGTTCCGCCATGCGGTGGTACACCGGTAGCGAACGGTCCTCTGTGCTGGTCTGGAAGACACGGCCATGCTTGCGGACGGACTGGATGAGTATCTTGCCCTCTTCAATCGTGAGAGTGGGCTTCTCACATTGCACGTCTTTGCCCGCCCGGAGCGCCATGACGCTGATCAGAGTATGCCAGTGGTCTGGAGTCGAGATCATCACCGCGTCAATGTCCTTTCGCGCCAGGACTTCCCGAAAGTCCTTGGTCATCGCGCAATCCTCATTATCGTACTGCGCATCGACCATCGCCTTGGCCTTGCGCATGCGGTAGCCATCGACGTCGCAGGCGGCGAGCACCCGGGCATCCGGAAGGCGAAGGTAGCGGTGCAAATTCCACCCGGTGCCATGATCGCCTGTGCCGATGAACCCGATGGTAATCTTCTTGCTCGGCGCGTCTGCGCCCAGGACCGATGCTGGAATCAGATAAGGCAGGGCGATTCCTGCCACACCAGCCCGAAGAAACTGCCGTCGTGAAATCCGTTTCATGTTCTGTGGCTTTCAACATGGACGCCTGAGCAGCCGGACGCCAGACGAATTCGCAGCGTTTTTGCCATCTTTCTGTAACCGACCCCGCCATTCCTGCGTATTCATAGGTGAGACGGCACCGTGGGTGACCGCCTTGAACAATAAACTGGAAAGCGATAAATAGATTATGAAACCAAGTCTCTCGAAAAGGATTCTCTGTGCCGGCGGTCTTGTCAGTCTGGGAATGACGGCGATGGCCGTGCCGTTGCAACGGGCCGATGTGCCAGCCGAGCCCACCTGGGTTCTGCACGTTGATTGTGATATGCTGCGCCCAAGCGCTGTCGGCCAATACCTGCTGGCCGAGATGGATAAACCGGATGCGCAGGCGAAATTCGCCGTTTTCCAGACTCTGTTCAACTTTGATCCCCGCAAACAACTTCATGGGCTGACGCTTTACAGCAGCGGCACCACCTCCGAGGATGGGGTCTTGCTGGTCTATGCAGACTTCGATCCTGAGCGACTCGTCACCCTGGCAAAGGCAGCGAACGATTCTCAAAACACGACCCATAACCAGCACGTCATCTACAACTGGATCGACGATAAGAAGAAAGCGAAGAACGGGGTGAAGCCACGCACTTACGCCTCCATCCAGGGCACCCACGTCGTCATCCTGGCCCAGCAGGAGGCTCGCGTGGCCCAAGCCCTGGACGTGCTGGACAGAGCGAAGTCCAGCCTGTCCAGTAGCTTCGTCTTTCCGAAGCTGGGCCTCTCCGGCAACACCAGTTTCATTGAAGGGGCCGCCCGGAAGCTGGATCTGCCGGAGTCCACTCCCAACGCCGCGATCTTCCGGCTGGCCAAATCGCTGTCCCTCCAGATCGGGGAATCGAGCCGGCAGGCAACCGCCAAGCTGATCTTTGAAGCCAATGATGAAGATGTTGCCAAGCAAGTCGCTATGGTGGCCCAGGGGTTGATCGCGCTGACAAAGCTGCAAAAGGAGAAGCCCGAGGCCGCCATGCTCGCCGACGCGCTCTTGCTCAAACAGGACGGTGTCAGCGTCGTCGCCACTCTGACGATGCCGGCGGCAGACGTCATCAACGTTCTGAAATCAGGGGCTGAGAAAGAGGCTCAAAAGAAGGCGGAAAGGAACTGATGCCGGTCTGAGCCGGTCTCGGGGCGGCTTCCTGGCCGCCCTTTTCCGCGCAATAGCAGTGGATCGTCCGCCGGGTTCCGCTTAGAATTGGAAGGACGACGACACGAACGACCCAGAGAACGGAATGGCCTTGGAATTCGAAACAGTCTCCGATGAAGAGCTGGCCCGGCGAAGCCAGGCCGGCTCTCTGGTCGCATTTGAAGAATTGGTATTTCGTTACGAGTCACGGATATACCGTTTCGTGGCTAACTCTTGCGGCAACGAGACCGACGTTCGCGAAGTGACTCAGGACACCTTTGTGCGGGCCTTTCAAGCTATCGCACAGTTTGATTCCCAACGCGGGTTCGCTCCCTGGCTGTTCACCATTGCCCGCCGGAAATGCATCGACCGCCACCGCGCCGCCCGACCCGCCGCCGACGAACTCCTGCCCGACCTGCCGGACCACGACGACCCGGCGGAGTTGATGGCCAGGCAGGAGGAGCGTCAAAACCTGTGGCAACTGGCGGGCCGGCTTTTGCCGGAAGCGCAATTCCAAGCCATCTGGCTAAGATATGCCGAGGATATGAACATGGCGGAGATTGCGCAGGTGCTCCGCAAGACTCAAACCCATGTCAAGGTGCTGCTGTTCCGCGCGCGGCAGACACTGGGCCGCGGACTCAACGCAGACAGAACGGCAGTCCCGACAGTGGAAACCACCCACCAGATTAATCGCCCAGACCCGTCACCCATTTAGCCCAAACTCACGCATCACGCACCACGCACCACGCACCACACATGAAATCATGGTTCGCAATGATCCGAATCTCCGCCGCGCTCGATGATCGCAGAGCTCTGCCGAATTGGCTGCGGAAAAGGCTGAACTGCTCCGATGATCTGCGCCACTTTGAGCAAGGGCTGCGGGCGGTGGATCACGCTTTGAGGCACGCCCCCGTGAAGCCCGAGGTCACAGCCTCATTCCACGATTCGATCATGCGGGCAGTTCGAGCAGCCGAGATGTGCGCGGTCCCGCAGCATAAGCACAGCATCTTGCGCTGGCTCCCTGCGCCGGCGCTCGTGGCGCTGACAGTGCTGGGCGTCTGGTACGCCCTCCATCAGCCGGTGCCTGCCACGGTTCAAACACCCGTGCCAAATACCCAGTCCCTGGCCGCCACCGCCACCGCTTTGGAGATGAGCGATCTCGTGGTTCGGGACATTCCTTCCGCGGTGCTTAGACCGCTGTCAGAGGAATGGGCGCGGGTCAACCTGGACATGGACAATACAGCGCAGTTCCTCCTCGCCAGCCTGCCCTGAATCTCCGCTCGCGGCGGCAACGGCGGCGGTTCGGACCGGCCGTGGCATCTGCCCTTCAATCCTTGCGGAAGAGCACGATGCGGTTGGTGTTCGTGCCTTTGGTCATGTTGTCCACGCCCCAGCAATTTGCGGTCTTGGTGAACTGCTGGTCGTTGATGAGGACGAGCACAGGGTCTAGGCCCGCCGCCATGCCGCACGGCACAACGACTTCTTCGAGCTTGGTTTTGCCGCGGTGAACCTCCCCCACTTCAAAGGCGACGTGCCCGCCGGGTTTTAGAACGCGGTTGAGTTCGTGAAAAACCTGGGTCATCGCTTCCCGCCAGGCTTCAATCTTCTTCGGGACCGTCAGTTTGACTGCTTTGGGATCGATGCCGAGGAACCAGCACCGCAACCAGTTGTCCGTGGCGTAATCCACCACGTCGAGGAATGGAGGCGAAGTGACCACGAGCGAAACGGACTGGTCGGCAATTTCAGGCGTGGCGCCGGCGGGCCTGGTCAAGAGCTGCGCGCGGGGCGCGACCCGGGCTAAGACCTGGCGCGTGGCCGGGTCACAGTCCTGCAACAGGCTGCGGGTCTTCTTCAAAATAATGCTGCAGACATCGCGGCGCGGAGGAGTTTGATTGCGTTTGGCGTTGATCTTTTGCTGCGATTTCACCGAGACCGCCTGGTTGGGTGGCAGGGTATAGACGGAGAAAAATCCCGGCGAATGCCCCGTCAAACGATTCAGCGCGAGCAGACAAATCCATTCATCCAGAACGTCGAGTGAATGTGCGTCGCGCCGCGCGAGCAAATACTGCTTGAGCGAAGCGATGGCGCGAAGCGTGTCGGGGTGGTAGAAGACGAGGAGTTCATCGGGGAATTCCTGGCACGCAGCGAAATCGATCTGGCGGAGGCGCTGGGCCACCTCCTCGAGGTGCGGCGGACGGAGCCGCGGCCGGGTCAGAACCACGCTCAACGGATTGATGTCGGAGCCGCAAGGAACCCGGCCCAGCAACGCGGCTTCCAGCACCGTTGTGCCCCGGCCCATAAAGGGATCATAGACCACATCGCCCGCCTGGGTCAGGCGCTCGATGAAGAAGCGGGGCAACTGCGGTTTGAAGCAGGCGCGATAGGAAATCTCGTGGAGCGAGATGGCCTGACGCTGCCTCGCGGTCCAGAATTCGTTCACGAACGTTGGGACTTCTTTGGCTGTGCCGTCGGGGCCGGGAAAGGCCGCGACCAGTTGTCGGGTGGCGTCCCCAAACTCGCGGAATGAGGCCAGTTCTTCGGCCAGTGGCTGCCGAGGGGCGGGTCCGCGGGTGGGGGCATAGCCCAGAAGCAGCTCTGGGGTTTCCGAGCCGGTATCACGGGAAATTCTGCTGGCCGACGGGCGCATTTGGTTTGCACAGAGGGGAACATTCGCGGAGGAGGGTTTCAAGCTGAAACAGGGACTTGTTTCAGGGACGACGGGATAGGGTGGTTGACTGGGCCGACAAAGGGCTTACAGTTTGGAATGCCTATGACGGAGACCGAGAAAATGATCCACGAGCTGCAAGGTTTCTTCAGGATGATCGGTGAGGACGAGTTGACGGTTCCCAAAGAGTGGGCGTCAGAACTCGAACTGCTCAGGGCAGTCAAGAAAGAGTATAAGAAACGGTTGCGCGCCAAGATTCCAAAGTACAAGTTGATTCCCATTGAAGCGTTAATACCCGATATGTTTCTCCAGGCGCTTCGGAGGCGAGAAACCGAGTTGTGACCAGGTCCTGGCCAATGATTCTGCGCCGGGTGTTCAGGATCATAGCGGTGTCAGAACAAAGTTTCTCCACTGGTTTGGGCTTTCTCCTCTTGATGCTGTAACAGGGAAGCCACGTGCGTGGGTGCGCCCATGAACAAACGAGCCGCTATCCAATCCACGTTATTTCTGTTATCTCCTGTTCAATCCCGAGTCAACAATTCCGCACGGAGTCGGAGACTCCGTGGACCGGCAGGTCGGAGACCTGCCCTACGACCTGTCAAGATTGCAGGCCGCCACTCAGGCGCAATCTTCCGGGAGTTGCGGCCTTATGGCGCGTATTGCAGCCTGAAAAAGCCGACGTTGTTGCTGATGTAAAGATATTGTGAGCTGGTCACCCCTGTCGGGCTGAACAGCCCGCCATTCCAGTTCTCCCAGGCCGCCTCCAAAGCCGGTTTGAACTGCACATGGTAATTCTCGTAGGGCGTCAGGCCGGCGGCATCCACCCGGATCACCGGAATCAAGTCCGGCGAAAGGCTCGCCGCCGGAGGCGCGGCAATCCGCAGGGTGGGCGTGTTGGTGTAGCCGATGCCGGCGCTCGTGATAGCAATCTGCACAACCGCTCCGCCGCTGAGGCCGGCGACCGCTGTTGCATTGCTGCCGCCACCGCCGATAATCGCCACCGCTGGCGCGGAGACGTACCCCGAGCCGCCGCTCGTGATGGCCGCCCCGACCACGAAACCATTAACCATTTGCGCGGTGGCAAAAGCCTGCGACGGAGCGGGGGTGAGCACCAGTCGGTAATTGCCGCCGCCCGCCCCCGCCACCATCTGGGTGTGGGTCGAATCGCTGGTGGTGAAGCTCGCGCCTTGATTGGTCCAATACCATGCCTGCTGCCGCTGCAACTGGTAACTTCCCCCGACGGTCAGATCGCCGAACGAGAGCAACGTCATGGCGGCGCAACCCAGTGAAGGTGCGGGGATGAACGGAGGGGTGATGGCCACGACCGGCACACTCGTGTAACCATATCCGGCATTGAGCACGTTCACAGCCACGACCACGCCGTTGCTCACGACGGCCACGGCTTGCGCGCCACTGCCGCCACCACCGATAATCTGCACCCGCGGCGTGTTCGTGTAACCATAACCGCCGTCGGTCAGATTAACCCCGATGACAAAACCGTTGGCGAGGGTCGCTATGCCTGTGGCGGGGCGGGCGGGAATCGGCCCGGATTCAATGGAATAAATAACCAATCCGCTATTGCTTGACGCGACATATAAGTAACCATTCTTAAAGCGCATCCTCGGAACATACCCCCCACTGGCTCCATAAGAGCCTACTGCTGACCAATTATTACCGTCATTTACACTTTGATACACTTTGCCATCTGTGCCAGCGCCTATGAAAACATGCAACTCCGGCACGTAAATAATATTGACACAAGAAACTGAAGCGCCAAACAGATTACTCGCAACCTTCACGAAGTTATAGGGAGGTGTGGTGTTCCCGCGATACATGCCGACATTTAGTTCCGCCAAAACAATGGTGCTCCCTCCGATGGCGACAGGCCTCCAGCCTATATCCGAAGTGCCCGAATTCATAAGCGTGCTGTAGCTCGCGCCGTCATTTGTTGACACTTCAAAGCCTAAACCACTTCCATTACCCCCTGTGGCTGATCCAAAATAGATATTGCCCGAAGAATCATCAACCATGCTCCACAAGTCCGCATCGATACTTCTAAAAAGCACCCAGCTAGTGCCATTCCATTTGTAGGCCGAACGCAAATATCCTCCTATAGTTACGACGAGATCGTTTCGGAGACGGTTAATGTCAAAAGGAGGCACCCCCACCCGCTCAACCCTGTGTAACTCCATGTCGTGCCATGATCAGAAGATTTGTAAATGCCGTTCTCACTGGCACTCATCCAAACATTTGTTCCGTCCCAATAGGATCCCCACCCCCCACCATCAGGGGCATCACTCATGATCCTGAACCACGAAGTGCCGTTGTTTGTGCTCTTGTAGTAGGATCCGGAGCTGCCGACGTAAAGTGAATTCTGGTCATCAAGAACTATGGTGCTGACATAACTTTCCCCTCCCGGCAAGGCTTGGCGAACAAGCTGCCAACTTTGCGCCGAGGTCGTGGTAATTGTCGCCGCCAGAGCAGCGATACCGATGACTGACTTGAGTATTCTCATTTTATTTCCCTTGGATGCTTAACGCAACACCGCATACAGGAAACAAAAAGGGCGCGAACTTGTCGCACCCTCACGAGAGGCACTGCGAAGAGCCAAGAGGAGAGGTGCTCCAAGCCGCGCCGGGTGGCGCGTGCTTGGGCTTTCATTCTCCTCTGATGAAAATTCGCAGTTTTCTCGTGAGACTGGAGCCGTGCTACGCTAAATGTTATTGGTTAGTTTTCTTTGTCCGTTACTATTGTTTGTTGAACTGTATTCCCAGGTGTTTTGCAGTGGAGTTTATGATCGCACCCACTGCAAGCCATTCCCGGCACAATCAGCAGGACACAAAGCGGTTTTGTTTGCAAGTTTTTTATTCAAGGTTGGCGCTGGCGCTGGCGGTGCGCATCTCAGATTTTTCCAAAATCACCACCCTGGGTAATTGGAGCGCGGACA
>JBAXTC010000228.1:0-10102 GCA_037130375.1 Verrucomicrobiota bacterium
CGTAAACGTCGCCGAGCAGATTACCTTCCTGGCCACCGACCCGGCCGGCAAGTCCGGCTATTCCGCCCCGACGTTCACCATCATCGGTAATGCCACTCCGCCGGTGGCCGCTATCGCGAACCTTTCCGCGACCGATACGACCAGTATTCAGGCCGGCTTTTTCAATCTGTTGGGCACCGCCGATGCTCCGGGCGTGCCTGTGCCCGTGGCATACCGGATTCGTCTCTTTGACGTCAACGGCGCGCTTGTTGCCGACGTGACGCCGGCACCGGTGGATGCCGGAGGCTGGCACGAAGGCCGTGTGCCCGCCGGCGGCAGCCTGGGAAGTTTAGACTTTACCATGGTCCGCAACGGATCCTACACGTTGATGCTTGATGTGCAGGGGAACGGCCAGATCGCCAGTGCTACGGCGCAAGTCGCTTTGAATTCGCAACTCAAGATCGGTCAGATGAAATTCAGCCAACAGGACCTGTTGGTGCCCGTCAAAGGCGTGGACTTGCGCATAATCCGCAGCTATGACTCCCTCAACTCTTCCTCGGCCGACTTTGGCTACTCCTGGACATATTCAGTTTCGGACCTCGGACTGACAGTGGACGACCAGAGGGTGGATACTCAGGATGCAGTGGATGGAACGTCCTTCAGTCTCCGAACCGGTGGCAGTTGGGATGTGACGCTCGACATGCCTGACACGGGCCGGCGCGTGACCTTCGTTTTCTCGCTGATCGGCGGCGGGCTTTTCCAGAACCAAGCGGTCTGGAGCGCCCCGCCAGGAGTTTATGCCTCACTGACCCCTTTCGGATCTCCAATCCTCGTCACCCTGCCTGGCCTCCCGCCCTATTGGTCCGCGACAGGCATTGACACGGCTTGGCAGAGCTATGACTTTCCGGGGTTCATCCTGACGCTCCGGGACGGAACCCAATACCGCATTGATCGGCAAGATGAGGGCGAACATTACTACGTCGGCAGCGATACGGGCTATGGAAACTTCGTTCATGCCCACAGCGGAGCGTTTTTGGCGCAGGTCGTCGTCCCGACGGGCGAGCGAACTGAGTTTGTGCGCCAAGGAGGAGGGGCCGTGCTCGAGCAGGTCGATCAGTATGACAGCGCCAGCACAAAGCTCGAATCACTGGTCTTTGGGCGCGACGGCCAGAACCGCATCACCGCCGTCTATGCCCCGCAGAATCAAGACACGAATGGAACCCCGGTTGGGCCCGCGAGCATGACTTACGAGTATGATAGGATGGGCAATCTGGTCAGGGTCAACAAGCTGATGGATTCCAGCGGCGACAGCAACCTCGTGTACGCGACAACCACGTATCTGTACGGTAACCCGCGATTCCAACACTACATCACCGAAATCAAGGATCCGAACGGTTTGTCCGCGATACGCAGTGTGTACGACGACAATGGAAGGTTGATTGCGACCATCGATGTGTACGGCAATCGTCGCGAAATCCAAAACGACCCTAACGGCCGGACCGAGACGATTTACGACGCGCTCGGCAACCCGACACAGTATGTTTACGACCCTCGCGGCAACGTCGTTGCGGAAACGGACCCGCTGGGCAGGGTCAGACTTCGCGCCTACGATTCTAATAACCAGATGACTTCCGAAACGGATCCGCTGGGAAACACTACCAGTTACGCTTACGACTCCCAGGGCAATCGCACGTCTGTGACTGATCCGCTTGGCAACACGACGACCTTCACGTTTGACACAGGGGGCAACCAACTGACGCGAACCGATCCGCTGGGGCACACCGTGACCAACCAATATGACTCAGATGGCCGCCTGACAGCATCCACTGACGCCTTGGGCCGCCGCATTGAGGCACAGTATGACGCCGGGGGCGACAACCTGGCCCTGGTGGATGCTCGTGGTGTGACCATTCGGCAGGCCCACAATGACGCTGCGGGGCGACTCATAAACCTAAATCGGGCAGGACTGGCAGAGCAGTCATTTGAATACGACCAATCGGGTAACCCGACTAAAGCCTATTATAATTGGGTGAACCCAACCAATGCCTCTGATGTTCGACAGGTAAGCCTTTTGCGGCAGTTCAACGCTGCTGGCCAGGAGGTCCACCGAGTTCGCTCGGATGGCGCACAGACCAGCAGTACTTTCAACACGCTTGGGCAGGCGGTGCAAACCACTGATGTACTCGGGAACGTGACCCAGGTCACATACGATTCCTCGGGGCGGGTGGTGCAGACCTTATATGCGGATGGGACAGCTTCGGAACTCATTTACGATGCGAACGGGCGCGCTGTGGTGGTCACGGACCGCCATGTGGGCGGCACTCCTGGAAGCGGAACCAGGAACCATTACGATGCAGTTGGCCAGGTGGTGTCCACGGAGCGGTGGCGCGAGATTATGGTGAATGTTGTGACGCAGGCCAGTGTGATCCGCAGTGTCCTGGTGGCTAGCGGTTCTTTGATGTCTTCCAATGCCGTTACCTACGATCTGGCTGGTCACCTCACGAGCTTTACGGGCGGAAACGACAGCGTCGTGCAGCAACGGGAATATGATGCGGTCGGACGGGTAATAGCCGTTTCTGACACGCTGGGAGACCGAACGCAGATCCATTACGATGCCGCCGGCAATCCCACCGTGGTTGAAAACAGCCGTGGCAGGCAGGTCAACTTTTTGCAGGACGCCGCAGGGCAGCTCACGCGCATGATCCTGCCGGATGGCAGTTCAATTGGGAGGACCTACGACGCCGCAGGCCATGTCGCCTCGGAGACCGACCAGGCCGGACACACCAGGAGTTTTGCATACGACGACGCACGACGACAGAAAGCAGTAACCCTTCCACCGGTACAAAACCCCGAGAACGGAGGAAGCATGGAGTCTCCTCTTTGTGCTTATAGCTATGATGTGAACGGCAATCTGGCAACGGTCCAGGATTCCAAAGGCCGCGTGACAACTTATACTTACGATGAACAGAACCGGCGACAGTCCCGCTCCCTCCCAATGGGCCAGACGGAGGCATGGACGTACAATTCGACCGGCCAGATTCAAACACACGTTGACTTTAAGGGCCAGCAAATGTCAGTTGCCTACGACCCGCTGGGGCACCCTACCAATCTGGCATTCTATGCTCAGGGGTCCAACGCGCCAGGTAAACAAATCTCGGCGGAATTCGATGCACTTGGTAGGCCGAACAGACTTTCAGATGACCAGGGTGAAATCGCGCTTCAATACGACAGCGAGGGGAGGGTGCTTCAAGTCGCTGCTCCGGAAGGCACGGTTTACTATGATTACGATCCGGCAACGGGCAGGAGAATCCGCGCTTGGACGGCGCAGTCGGACACCCGTTACGATTATGATGTACGCGGGCGGGTTAAATCGGTGAGCGTGTTCGAACGGCATGGCCGCATACTCACTGCACCGGAGGTGACGCTTTACACCTACACGCCAGACAGTCAACCCGGCAGCATCACGCGGCCCAATGGAGTGAGCACGACCTACCAGTACGATGACCTGAACCGTTTGGCCTCGGTTGTTCACCTTGGTTCCAATGGCACGGTTCTGGCCTCTTACGCTTACTCGCTAACGCCTGGCGGACTGCGAGCAAGCCTGAAGGAATCGGTTCTGATCCCATCGGGAGGTTACCGGACCAACCAGATAACCTATGAGTACGATTCCTTGAATCGCCTGACCCACGAACACGGGACGAACGCGGACGAAGTTGGTGCTTACGATCAGCGTTCCTCGTACGACCTGGTGGGCAACCGACTGAGCCGGACGCTGACGGCCAGCGGAGAAGTTCTTACTACGGTTTATTCCTACGATGCCAACGACCGGCTGATTATTGAGAGCAATTATGTGAGGGCAGCGTTTCCCAGCGGAGGCTTGGTGATTCCTCCACGGGTAGGGCGAGGGTCGAGTTCCCATCGTTCCGGCCCACCCGCCTCAGTGAGGACCCCTTCCGGATTGTGTTATTACGCGGTGGGAACCATTCCTTGTCTGATAGGCCTTGCGGCTGCCATTCCGATCTTGATGCTGCGAGGTCAGGGACGCCGGCGGATACGGGTCCTGACGATCAATTTGTGCCCGGAACGGGCTCTGGCACCGCGGTGCCTGGCATCGTTGCTGGCTGCGATCATGACTGTTACCTCGTTCGATCTGCAGATAATGGCTTGGGAAGCCGCGAGTTATGCCGATTTGAACACCGGCACGTGGGGCGTGGACGCGTCGGTGACGTCTTATGAGTACGACGATAACGGTGCGTTAGTGAAAAAGGTCACCAGCGGGCCGAAGCCGCAGACCGTCGAGTACGGTTACGACGTCTTGAATCACTTGACTTCCGTCAGAATCACGGACAACAGCGGCGCTCAACCGGTGATTCGAAGCGGAAAATACTTTTACAATTTACAGGGCATTCGGGTGCGCAGCGAGACTCTCACTACCACAGGAGGGGTGGCTGGCATCGCCTCGACGAACGTTTATCTCGTGGATTTGTTTAATCCTACCGGGTTCGCCCAGGTCCTGGAGGAGTCCCCGGCGGTGGGTGCGACCCCGTCGGTTTCGTACACCATCGGCAATCAGGTTATCTCCCAGACTCGCGAAGGGGAGGATCTGGCAACCGATTATCTACTTTCAGACGCCCACGGCTCAACTCGGCAAGTCCTCGCAAATGATGGAACTGTTAGCGACTATTATGCTTATGATGCCTTCGGTCTGCGGTTGGGAGGCAGTCCAACTTCGGTCGATCCCGGCAAGACGAAAATCCTGCACTCAGGTGAACAATTTGACACGCTGCTGGGGCAGTACTACCTGCGCGCCCGCTATTACGACCCCGCCACTGGAAGGTTTTCCGTTGCCGATTCGCTGCCTGGCAATTTGAGTGACCCCGGCACGCAACACCTGTATGCTTACTGTCTGAATGATCCCATTAACCGCAGCGATCCGAGCGGCAACCTGAGCATCATAGAAACCCTAGGCGTGGCCTTGGCGATCTGGAGTACCATCGCCCTCATATTTCACGCTATTCCGCCTGCGAAAATCAAACAGCAGACAGAAGTCGTGTCTGCTTTGATGAGTTTCCCCCTTTGTCCAGCTTGGGACACTGTGCTGGTTGATCCTGATCTGAGCAAGCGTGTCGAGACGGCGCGGTTAATGAGGCATTTTGTGGATTGGTATAGGGTAAACCAATGGAGCATGGAACATATCGGCCTGGGATGGTTTGTGGGCAAATGGGAGTGCGTCAGCCACGCTACACACTTTTGTGATTACATCCGTGAACAGCGGGCAAACGACGCAAGTCTGCTGACCTTCTATGGGATGCACATAATGGGCTGGGGAACAACCGTTCAAGGGTACTTGGGGGTAATACCTTTCGTGCCTTGGACTTCCTTTTGGCCAAACGCCCCCAGGACTGAGTCGCATACCTACGCCATCGCCCGTCAGCGTGGCTTGCCTGCCAATAGCGACCAGGATGTAGGAATTAACTTTGATTCTTGGTGGTGTTATGACGAGGCTCCCAACTTCGGCACCGGCTACGGGGGGGCTTGGCTAAACTCCATCAAAGATGTGTCTTCCATATACCCGTATGCGGATCTTCATTGAGAATTGGCCATCTCTGCTACGAACTTATTTGACATCATAAAAGGGGTTCAACCCATACCTTGGGTCATTGTGGGAATTGACAGTCGTTTGAGCATCGTCTTGTATGCCACCATGCCTCGCAAGCTGCGCCTCAAGTATCCTGGGGCAATAAGCGAAGTGCTGTGTTGTGATCGTAGCGGCGCGACTGGGATGGTTGGTCAGCGATTGTTCTTTGCGGTTAACTCACCTGCCGAGTTTAGGATAAAGGGATTTCCCCCCGTCGGGAGGCCGGACAAAGCAGTAGTGGTTGCCGGCGGCTGCGGTGCGGAGGGCTGGGGTTGACACAAGGCGATGTGTCGTGGCATGTTTTAGACATGGCGACGAATTTGAAGCTGGACGACACGCTGATTGCCGAAGCGGTGAGAATCGGCGGTCACAGAACCAAACAGGCCGCCGTTAGCGCGGCGATTGCCGAGTACGTTGACCGACGGTACCGGCTGCAACTGCTTGAGCTTGAGGGAAAAGTCGAGTTTGATCCTGGCTGGGATTACAAGAAGCTGCGCCGCCGGGGATGAGAGTTCTCATTGATACCTGTGTTTGGACGCGCTTCCTCCGCCGGGGGCGCCCGGCGGACGATCCAGTCGCCGAGCACTATGCGCACTGCCTGCCGATCGATCTGCACCGACCCCTGCACGGCCGTAACCGGAGCACTTGAAAGGCTTTGGCGCTGGATTTCTGGTTGCGGGAGAAGGTTTGCCAGGCTGCGGCCAGCATGGTGAACGGTGCGAAGGCGGCGGGTCGCCGGGTTTCGCCCCTGCATCCCGGCGTGATGCAGTCAGTGGCTCTTCAACTGCTCGAACCGGGCGAGGCGGGCCTGGATGTCTCCCACGATGCCACGAAGTTCCCGCAAATCGCTCTCCATGATATGTGGTTGCAACCGTCGGAGGAGCGGTTCGATCTCACACCGGTGCCGGTGCATGAGGCTGGCGATGTCGGATTCGTAAACCGATACACGGTCAAACTGGCCTTGTCTGTAAAGAGAGGGCAGCGCATAGAGTTTGAGCAGGACCAGACCTTCCGGCGTGGCGGTCGGCACGTCCAACTCGGCAAACCGGTGGGTGGTGCCGAAGTTCTGTTGCGTCTCGGCAAAGAGGGCATTGGAAGTCAGCAACACATTCATAGCCACTGCGGAATGATTGCATGTTCCTTAGGGAAAAGGAACGTCGAAATTCCGGCCCGCACCGAAATAAAGATAAAGATAACATGGGGTGGTCAGGCTGGGAGGAATTCCGCAACCTGACCCCCAATGATAAAACAAACTGCCGGCCAGATTGCGTTCGGGTCAGCGCCAATAGGGTGCGAGAGCTCGACGAAGGTGTTGCGGGTTGGATGGCCGGTAATCCCGTGCTTGCGAGCATGGACTGCGGAAAGTATATCGAGGGCTTGAGTTATGCCGGAATGGTTAAGAACGGCGTCGTGGTCCTGCCGCCGGGCGTGAAGTTGGCGCAAGGCACCAAGGTGGTGGTTCGCCGTTGTAAAACACATCTTTCATGGTCTTCACACATTGCGAGAAAGGAACCGCGATGGGTCTCCTGGTGCGCAGGTTTGGCGAGCGTTGCAGCGCGCAGCGTCGTCAATCGTGTGGCGCGGTGCATCGCTTGAGCACGCGCTCAGGAGCGTGAACCGCACCGGTCGGAAAAACCGTGCAAACCTCATCCCGATTTGTTAAACCTGTGGCATGAACTGGCAAGAACGCCTCTCGATGGACCCTTTGATCTGCAAAGGCCGTATGTGCGTCAAAGGCTCTCGAATCATGGTGTTGGTCGTGCTGGATAACCTCGCGGCCGGCCTGTCCGCCGAACAGATCACGCGCAGCTACCCGCCGCTGACGCGCGAAGACATCCAGGCATGCATGGCATACGCCGCAGCCTTGGCTCATGAGGAAGTGCTCCCCTTGGCTGGCGCACCCGCATGAAGTTCAAGATCGACCAGAACCTGCCTGCCGACTTCGTCACGATCCTCGCCCAAGCCGGGTATGACGGCAGCACCGTCTGGGAGCAGAGCCTTGGCGGAGCCCCTGACTCGGAGATCGTGGCCGTGTGCCGACAAGAGGACCGCGTTCTTATCACCGCCGATCTTGACCTCTCTGACATAAGGCATTATCCGCCCCAGGAATCCCCAGGCTTCATCGTCCTGCGTCTCAAACAGCAAACCCAGCCGAACCAGATTGCGCTGCTCCGCAGGGTTATGCCGCTTTTCGCAACCAGGCCCCTCGCCGGACGCCTATGGATTGTCGAACCGGGCGGAGTTCGTGTGCGCGGCGGCCAGGATTGAGCGCTTCCCACCTGAAAACGTCCCTGAGCCTGTGTGCAGTTTTATGGAGCAGGGCGGCGACTGATGACGTTGCGTGAAAGGTGCCGAGGCCTCAGCGGTCACCGCTGGGCGCCCCGGGCTCCGGCACGTAATGGTTAGTGGAGAGGGGGGTAATCGGAGACTCCCACGGGGGCTTGGGCGCCGGCGGCGGCACAACTGGTTCGGGTAGCCGCAGAACGACGCGAACCGAGACGCCTTCCGGAGGCAGCAGCTTCGTGTTGGGAAAATGAATTCGGTCGTTGTCACGGTCTTCCCTTGGGTTGTTCACCAGGGCCGCGGAATCGCGGATGACCGCGATGATCGATCCCTCGCGCTGTGCAGCGAAGCCGAAGCCGTCGAATACGGAACCGTTATAGAGCCACGATCGGGAAGGCATCGGCCGCGCCGGAGGTTCCCTTCTTTCGTCCGCCCGAGACGCTGGTTCGTCCACAAGGCACATCAGGTCGCAAAGCGCGGCATTTGCCAGCTTGCCGTTCTCCTCCCAGGCCACTTCGATCCGAAGAGAGTTGGTCTCCGGAACCGTCACTGCTTTGTTGAAGTCACCGGTGATGGGCACTTGGCTCACGCCGAGCAACAAGAACGCCAGGTGAACATCAGAAGGCGTCGCTTCGGTGGTTAGCAGCGACTCGTAGGCCTTGCCTTTCACGTTAACCAGCGCGTATTCGACGGCCTGGGTCCGAACGGCCACGAGCGCTGGCAGGCTGACGGTGCGGAGATATTTGTCGAATTCCACATGTCCGAGCTGGAAGGTGTTTGACCCTGTCTGCCGCACTTTCAGCGCCTGTTTCAAGACGGATTCCGCTTCCGCCGCTGTTCTGGGGGTGATGCCGTTGTCCGTGGGGGGAAGCTGATGCGCGGGAGTAAACTTGCCGGACGGGTTCACGCTGCCTTGGGAAGGAGAAGGCGGCACCTTATCGCGCGGAGCGGTTTCCGGCGGGAGCGGCGGGGCAGCCATTGATGAGGCAGCAGCCAGGAGAATCCCGGCGACCAGGTTAATTGGCCTCAACCAAGCCACAGAACACCGAGGGAGCATGCCTTTGAAGTTCACAGCCCGGCATTCTTCCACAATTGCTCTCGGTTCGTCAATACTCTTGACGGCACGACTTTGGCGGCTACAATAAATGCGCGTGGCCGGTTGCCGAAAAAGAGCCGAATAGAATTACAAAACACAAATCATGAAATCGCGTTTGAAAACCAACGGGCTAATGCTCTCAGCCTTTTCCCTCGGGTTTGCCGCTATCGCTGGTCTCCTCACCCAGTGGGCAAACGCGGCAGATGCCGTCGGTCAGAAGCCGCCGCAGCTAACCCTGCAAGCGGGCACAAACCTCTCGTTGCGGCACGAAGTTCAACATGCCATTGACCAGGGGAATGCTTGGTTTGAAAAGAGCCAGAACACAAACGGCTGGTGGTCCACGCCGGAGCATCCCGCGGTCACCGCATTGGTGCTGACGGCCTTCCGGCTTCAGGCCGAGACTCGCGAGAAAAAGGCCGAGTCGTCAGCAGTGACGAAAGGCTACGCGTTCGTGTTGAGTTGCGTGCAGCCGGATGGTGGCATTTATCGGAAGGAGTTGCCGAGCTACAATACGTCCCTCTCGCTGACGGCTCTGGTGCTGGCCAACCGCCCTGCGTATCGTTCGACAATTGCCAAGGCCCGCAAATTCATCATTGGCCTCCAGACAGTTGCGGACGAATCCGGCAAGAGTGACGATGCGTTTGTTGGCGGCATCGGCTACGGCAAGCAGGACAAACGGCCGGACCTCTCGAACACTTCACTGGCTTTGGAGGCGCTCTATCTGAGCAGGCAAATCAACCCGCCGGAAACGATCACGCCGCCCTCGGAGGATTTAAACTGGAAAGCGGCCATTCATTTCATCCAGTGCTGTCAAAACCTGCCCAGCCATAACTCGGCAGTCTGGGCTTCGGATGACCCGCAAAACAAAGGCGGTTTCGTCTATTCCCCTGACAAAAGCATGGCGGGCGAGACGAACCTGCCTTCCGGCCGCGTCGCGCTGCGCTCCTACGGCAGCATGAGTTACGCAGGTCTGCTCAGCTATATTTACGCCGACCTCAACCGGGACGATCCGAGAGTCATCGCCGTTCTGGACTGGCTGCGCGCCAATTTTACCATTGATGAGAATCCCGCTCTGGGAGCCCAGGGATTGTATTACTACTATCATA
>JBAXTC010000229.1:0-9924 GCA_037130375.1 Verrucomicrobiota bacterium
CTGTGGACTCGATGCAGCACCTCAGAACGTCAGCCTGAGCCAGCGACCCTAACTGCCACACACTTAGTAGAATCAGATGAGGATGTCGCCGGCACCATCACCCTTGTTTACGACCACCACAAGCCGGTTTGTCACCGTGTCCACATACACAGCCTGATCGTCAATCGGCTTGGCCGGGACCGTGAACAAGTTGGACCAACCTCCCGGCGACCCTGCCGGCAAACCCGCCAGTCCCTGCACCGCGTAAGTCCAGTTCGAGACCGTGTTGAACCGAACGGCCACCTGGTCTGTCCCCAGTCGTTCAATCGAAACAATCCCCACCGGCGGCCTTGCAACGGCTGTCCCAGCGCGACCGCTCGCCACAACCCGCGCCCATTTTTGTGTTGCCGCTTGCGCCGCATTGCGTTATATTGAAGCTTATATATCGAATGAAGACAATCGCGAAAACACCCTGCAAACTGGCGGTTGCGGCCACCGCGCTCGCACTGTTCCTCGCGCTCCCGGTTCGCGCCGCCACCTTCTCCCTCAACCCCTCTGCCGACGCCTTCGTCACCACCGGTCCAACCGCCAACCTCATCGGCAACAACTACGGTGGCGCCGGGGCCCTTTCCGTGGCTGCTCCTGGCCTCTCACATGGCCAATTCCAGAGCGTCCTGCAATTCGGGCTTTCAGGAGCCAAGACCACCTTCGACACTCAGTTTGGAGCCGGGCAGTGGTCCATTCAATCTGTCACACTCCAGCTAACCGCCACGGCTCCGAATAATGCCATCTTCAACTCCAGCGCTGCTGGCCAATTCGGCATTTCCTGGATGCAGAACGATTCCTGGACCGAGGGCACCGGCACACCCGCCACCCCCACCACCACCGGCATCACCTACACGAGCCTCACCGGCACCTTCATCAGCGGCGGCGACGAAAATCTCGGCACCTTCAGCTTCGCCGGTGGCACCAACGGCAACTCCACCTACACTCTTAGCCTGACGCCCTCGTTCTCCGCCGACGTGCTTGCGGGCAACACAGTCAGTTTCCGTATGTTTGCAGCCGATACGGCGGTCAGCTATCTCTTCGACTCCCGCAACTTCGGCACGACCTCCTTCCGCCCGCTCCTGTCCATTGTCGCCGTGCCCGAGCCCGGCTCGCTCTCCCTGCTCGCCGCCGGCGCGGCGCTGCTCTTCGGGGCAAGGTGCCGCCGAAAGCATCAGGAATGACTCGCCCCAACTCAGGCGCAGCTTTCACCCTCGTGGAGTTGCTCGTCGTCATCGCCATAATTGCGATTCTGGCGGCCATCCTCCTGCCAGCCCTCAGCCGCGCCGAAGGCAAAGCCCGGACAACCCAGTGCGTCAGCAACCTCCGCCAGTGGGGCCTCGCCTTCCGCCAGTATGCCGACGACCACACGGATTTCCTGCCCCGGCGCGGCCAGGGCGTGCAGCCCCTCGCGCAAATCGACCGCCCGGAAGACTGGTTCAACGCTCTGCCCACCTACTTTAACCTGCCGCCCTACCAACAGCTCTTCGCCGCCAATCAGAAGCTCAAAGCCGGCTCCAGTTCTGTCTTTGTCTGCCCCGTCGCCACCGATCCCGGCAGCAACCACTTCCTGCCCTACGGCATGAACATGAACCTCTGCCCGTGGATTCTCCCCCAGGCCACCAAATTCACCGAGGTGGCCCAACCCTCTCAAGTCGTCGCCATGGCCGATGCCCCCGGTCCCTACGCCTCGACCTTCCCGTCCAAGAAGCCATACAGCGTCCTCCCGCGGCATTCCGGCCGGGCAACCATCCTCTTCCTCGCCGGCCAGGTGAACTCCTTCGCCGCTAACTACGTCGGTTGCGGTGTCGGCGACCCCAACCGCGCCGACGTCCGCTGGCTGACCGGCACCGATGGCGACAACTCGGCAGGGAATTACTGATCCATGAGACCCAAAATCATTGCCATCCTCGCCCTGGTCGCGATGCTCGCTGCTGGATGCGACAAACCCACCGCCGCCAGGCCTCAGCCTGACACCCGTGTCGTGCGCTGCGCGGTCATCGGCGGCATGACGATGACTGGCTTGTGGCCCGAGATCGTCAAAATGTTTGAGGCCGAAACCGGCTGCCGTTGCGAACTCGTCGCCACCGGCCCGCGCCCCGAGATATCCGAACCCTTCCGCGCCGGCAAAGCCGACCTGCTCACCATGCACTCAGGCGACATCACCACCGACCTGGTTGCCGACGGCTTCGGCATCAACATGCGACCCTGGACCCGCAACGAGCTTTCCATCGTGGGCCCAACCAACGACCCCGCCCACGTTCGCGGCATGACCAACGGCGCCGCCGCCCTTCGCAAAATCGCCGAGGCCAAAGCCCGCTTCGTTGACTTCCATGGCGTCGGCAGCCGCGAACTCGCCCATAACCTCTGGCGCGCCTCCGGCGTCGAGCCAAAGGGCGATTGGATACTCAAGGATGACACCGTCTCCAAGTTCGACATCCTCCAATTCGCCCGCACCAACAACGCCTATGTCATCGTTGGTTACATTCCGGCGCGCCTCGGCAAAATGAATCCCGCCGGCATGGAAATCCTGGTCCAGGGCGACCCTGCCATGCGCCGCCCATTCATCGTGATGGAAGCCAACCCGAAGAGATTCCCGAACGCCAACCACGCGGGCGCGCGGGCGCTCTCGGATTTCCTCCTCTCACCCAAAGTGCAAACCTTCCTCGGCGAGTTTGGTCAGAAAACCACGGGCCGCGGGCCTCTATTCCATCCGGTGCAGACAGCCACCGAGGAAAAATAGCGCCCGTCCCGTCACGGTCTTAGCAGCGTCTGGAACTCGCGAAAGCCCTCCTGAATGGCGGCATGGCTCTGCTGTTCCATCCGATGGTAAAGCGCTACCACCTTCTGCCCCGTCTTGGTTAGGACCGCCCCGCCGCCAGCCTTGCCTTGCCCCCGCGCTTGGCGACCACCACCGGCGACCGAAACCGCCCATTCAGGATTTTCACGTGCTTCTACGCCGTCATGCAACTGCATTGAGGTTGCGAGTTCATGGGGTTCCTCAGTTTTTCAGTTTCAGTCTATGGTTCAATGTCCAGTGTCCGGTTGCTCCGTCCCGTTCTTCAATCGCCCGTCCTCCATCTCGAAATGCCGATCGAACACGTCCAGCGCGCGGTGGTCGTGTGTCACCACCATCACCGCGGCACCGCGCTCATGGGCGACCTTGCGGAACAACTCCATGACCTGCCGGCCCCGCTGGCTGTCCAACGCCGCCGTCGGCTCATCGGCCAAAATAAGGCCGGGCTCATTCGCAAGGGCGCGTGCCACGGCGACGCGTTGTTGCTGGCCTCCTGATAGGGCCTCGGGGAGATTGTTGGCGCGATCCGCGACGCCCAGGTAGTCGAGTAGTTCCATCGCGCGCTCGCGGGCGCGGCGAGGCAGCACGTCGTTGATTTCCAGCACCACCTGGACGTTTTCGACGGCGCTAAGGAATGGAATCAGGTTTGATTTTTGGAAAATAAAGCCCAGGTGCTGCCGGCGGAACGCGCGCAAATCGACCAATGCACGGTCGGCCTCCATCACCGGTTGCCCACCGATGACGATGCGGCCGGTCGTCGGCGGATTGATGAGCCCGATGGCCGTCAATAGAGTGGATTTGCCCGCGCCGCTGGGGCCGAGCAACGCCACCACTTCCCCCCGTGCAACCGTCAGCGACACGTCCTTCATCGCCACGACCTCCGTGTTGCCGGAACCATACACCTTCGTGAGGTTGAATGCCTCGATGGCAGGCGTGGTCTCGGCGAGGGCGTTCGTCATGACAGCACCTTGTTCGGCTCCACGCGCATGGCCTTCCAAATGCCGAGCAGGCTCGAAAGCACGGAAATGCCCAGCACGATGGCCGCGAGCGACAGCAGGTCGGGCGTCTCAATCACCACCAGGCGTGGGAATTTCGGAAAGGCGAACGTGCCCAGCCAATACGCCAGGCCGTAGCCCAGCGCGCCGATGAGCAACGCTTGCTGAAGAATCAGGCCTATCATGACACCGTTGCGCGCGCCCATGAGCTTGAGCATGGCAATATCATGAATTTTATCCAGCGTCAGCGTGTAGATGATGAGCGCCATGATGATGGTGGAGATGATGATGAGCAGAGCACGGAAGAGGCCGAGTTGCCGCCTGGCCTTGTCCACCATGCCGGAGAGCAGCAGATCGATTTGCTGCCCCGTGGAATAGACCGTGATGTCGGGCCATGTGGCAAACGTCGCCGCCACCCGCGCCGCGTCCGCTCCGGGTTGCAGCGTGACCATGACCGCGCTCACCTGGGGCGAAGCCAGCGCGGGAATGCCGCTGGCTGGGCCAGCCGCCCGCTCCAGCAGCAGCGGTTGCATCTGGCCAATGTCCTGCCCTTCGGCCCGCGCGCGCCGCGCTTGCCGCTCCAAACGCACCCCTTCCCCCGGCATATCGAACTGGATGCTCGCAGCGTCGCTCACCGTGAAAAGGCACAGGCCGTCGCCGCCCGTCCCCACCATGCCCTGGGTCAGGCCCACCACTTCATAAACGTCCTTGCCCAGCTTGAGTTTTTCGCCGAGCGGCAAGCCGAGCGAACGGTCCGCAATCATCTCGAAGTGCGCCTGCCGCAGCGGGCGTCCCGCCACCAGTGGAATCCACGCGCCCCGGTCCTCGGGCCACGACAACCCCTGCACCACCATCCGCAAGGGCCGCCCGCGATGTTCCCGTTGAATGGTGTGCGAAACGAACCGTCGCGCATTGGCCACGCCGGGGACCGCGCGGGCGCGGTCTTCCAGATTCGCCGGCACCCGGGAGATTTCCGCGAACGGTCCGCGCGTGCTGCCCTGCACCAGCCAGAGGTCCGCTCCGATTTTATCCACCAGCAGCGTGGCCTCCCGAATCAGCCCGCGGTAGATGCCGCCCATGCCCATGACAATCATCAGCAGCAGGCCAATGCCGACGGTCGTGAGCGCAAACCGTCCGAAGTTGTGGCGAATGTCTTTGGTGGCGAGGTTCATCCCTGAAATACGAGATTCACTTCGCCCCTCCCGCTTTGCTCCCGCCGGCTTCCGTTGCGCTGACGCGCTGGCCGTCGCTCAGTTCCTGCTTGGGATCGCCCGGCTTAACGACTTGCTCGCCCGCTGACACGCCTTGCGCGATTTCGACTGTTTCCCGACCGCGCAAACCGAGCGTCACCGCGCGCCACCTGGCCTTGCCGTGCTCGTTGACGAAGACGCCTGCCCTGCCCCCGCGCCACTGGACGAACCCTTGCGGAAGCACCAGGGCCCCGGACTTGCGTCCGGTTTCGATGAACACTTCGGCGCGCTGGCCCACCGTCCAGTTTCTCGGCAGCTCCTTCACTCGCACATCCACAAGAAACTCGCGCGTTTCGCGGTCAGTCTCGCGGCCCAGGCGCGCAACCTCGCCCGGATAGTTCTTTCCCGGTTCGGAGCGAAAGACAACCCGTGCGGGCTGGCCGGTGGAGATGTCACTCATCGCGGTTTCATCCACCCACGCTGCGACCCAGATTTCATTCGTGGAAATCAGTTGCAGCAGCGAGCCTCCCGGGACAACCACACCGCCGGGGTCGCGGTCGCGCCGCACCACCAACCCGTCGTAAGGACTGAGAATCTGGGTGTAGGTAAGTCGTTCCTTCTGGTAAGCGAGATTCTTCTCCGCCGTCATCACCTGGCTCTCGGCTTCCGCAATGGCGGCTTGCGAACGCTTTACGTCGGCGCCCGCCACTTGCAGTGTCTCGATGGCTTTGTCGAAGTCCTGTTGCGAGGCGATCTTGGTCGCCACCAAATCCGACACTCGTTGGTGGTCAAGCCGCGCCTGCTTCGCTACCGCCACCGCGCGGGCCTCATCGGTCTTGACCCTCTCCAGGCTGGCTCGGGCCGCCACCCGCGTCGCTTCCGCCACATCCACCTGCATCTTCAATTCACCGTCGTCCAGCCGCGCCAGCAATTGCCCCGTTTTCACCACGTCGTTCTGGTCCACCAGCACCTCCGCCAATCGCTCCTGAATCCGCGGGCTGATCGTCGTCTTGACTCGTGCCTCCAGTGTTCCCGTCCCCATCACTTCCGCCACCACCGGCCCGGTCGCCAGCTTGTGCATCACCACCGCCATCGGCGCGAACTTCATCCGATAGACGGCGAACCCGACAACCAGCGCTACCACGAGCCATTTCAGCCCCGTTCTCGCCCATCGCCACATCGTTGCTTCATTTGCTTTCATTTTCCTGTCCCGGTGGTTTCGCCATCTCGAAACGGCTGTCGGCCCGATCACGTATCACGTTTCCCAGCCCTCAGCACACCATCATTCCCGCGCATTTGTCGGCCACTTCCCGGATGCGGGCGGATTGGTCCTTTCATTTTTGAGTTTATGGCGCGGAGTAAATCAACCATACGCCGCCCAGGAGGACCAGCACGCCGCAGACGCCCTTGACGATCGCGACGCCCTTGGACTGCTCATTCCAATTGAGGAAGCGCTGCACGACTTCCGTGAACGTCCCCGCAAGCACGATCACCGAACAGTGTCCCACTCCGTAGGCCAGCAGCAGGGACACCCCATAGAGCGCATGGGTCTCGGCGAGTTTGAAAGTCACCCCCAGCATCGGCGCCATGTAGGCAAACGTGCATGGACCGAGGGCAATGCCGAAAACCAGGCCGAGGATGAACGCTGCCAGCAGCCCCTTCCGCTTCATATTCACCTGGCCCGGCCCGGACCACGGCATCGGAATCACACCGAGCAGATGCAGCCCCACGACAAAGAAGATAGCCGCCACGAAGTAGTTCCCCCACCGCCCCACGTCTCCCATCATCCGCCCCGCCGCCGCCGTAATGGCTCCAATGGCCGCGATAGTAATCAGAATGCCCACCGCGAACACCGTCGCGATGCCACTCGCCCGCGCCGTGCTCACCCGCCCCTGGCCGCTGATGAAACCCACAATCAGCGGGAGGCTCGCCAGATGGCACGGGCTCAGAATAATGCTCAGAATGCCCCAGATGAACGACGCCCCCAAGGCGATGCCGGGAGCGCCTTCGACGGCGTGACTCAGGTTGGTAAAGAGTTGTTCCATGACTATTGCGCGCGATTGGTGATTGATTCCCTGGCCTTCAGCGCCCAGTTCGTATTCACGAGGTTAGTCCCCACCAGTAAGTTGGTCGGCCACACATTCAGACCGGACATCATCGGACAGCACGCGCGCCCACCACCGCCCTCAACCCCCGCCCCGTGTTTCATGGCAAAAATCACCACCACGCCTGCCACCACCCCAATCAGGATAATTTCTGTGCGCCTCTTCATATTTCACGCATCACGCCTCACGCCTCACGCCTCACGCCTCACGCCTCACGCCTCACGCATCACGCATCACGCCTCACGCATCACGTTTCACTTGCACTCGCCCAACTTGCACGCCTTGGCGATCTGCTCCGGCGAAAGTTTCATCTTGTCGGCCAGCGCCTGGGCGATGCTGATTTGCCGCCCCGTCATCGCCGGACGCGCCTCCAGCCATTTCTGCAGGTTGGATTCGTTCACGAAAAATGCCTGTTTGAAGCAGCCAGCCGAAGCCCACTTCGCATCCGGTCCCTTCTTCTGGCCAAACCACGCAATGGCGGTTGCTGGCTCCAGTGACGCAATCTGCCCATCGAGGGTCTTCACGCGGATGGCCTCGCCCGTCTGACCGTCCTTGGCATCGACTTCGATGTCCTGCTTCAGCCGCGCCGCCACGCCCATCGAACAATGCGTGCAACAGCCATATCCGCGCGTGGTCCCGAACTTTACGCCGCAGGCATCCTCGGGATACACCGCCCGGTCGCAGAACGCGCAGCGGGTCGCCAGTTCCTTGGACCGCAGCACTTCCCACGACACCACATTCCCGCCGCTGCTCTGCTGCTCCTTGGTCGCGGCGTCTTTATCCGCAAACACCTTCACCGTCGCCCGGCCCTTGGCGTCCATCCCATACACATAGCTGGCCGTGCTCGCCGCCACCACGTTGCCGCTGGCGCAATCCGTCACGCTCACCTTCCCCTCTTCAGCCTTCGCATCCGCCCCCACGATGCTGGACAGGTAAATGAAGTAGCAGTGTGGCCCGCACAACACCCGCTGCTCGTTCTGCCCTTTCACCACCGTCCTGGTTTTCGGATTCACGTCTTCGTCACAGATGTAGCAGACGCTTCCGCGCGGGCGTGTATCGGCCACGACCGGTGTCTCGCGCACAATTCCGGTGGACGACTTGCCTTTGAGTTCTACCCCAAGCTCCTTCCACTTCCCGAGGATGTCCTCTCTCCCAAAGAACCCTTCGTGCCGGAACCGCTCCTTGCCCGATGCGTCGAAGAAGATTTGCGTCGGAATAAGCCTGATCTTATACGACTTGCCCGCGTCCGGGGTCTTCCACACGTCAATAAACTCGACGTCCATCCGGCCCGCGTATTCCGTTTTGAGTTCCTTGAGAATAGGGGCCATCGCCTTGCACGGAATGCACTTGTCTGCTCCCAGATCAACCAGCTTGGGCAGCTTGCTTGGCTCCGCCGCCCAGGTAGCCGCCACCCAGGACGCAACGATCGTTGTGAGGATGTTTTTCAGTGAGGTCTTCATATTCAGGATCAATTTGATGGTTTCTGCTTACAACTTCTCGGTCTTCTCGCCCTCCACCTTCTGACTGCCTTCGGGTTTCAAGTTCATCAGGCGCGGCAACCCGGCTTTGGAGCCAGCGTCAGCCGGTGGGCTGGCCAAGGCCGCTGTTGATGCGTCTTTGGTCTCGTTCTTGCCTTGCTTGAGGGCCACCGCCGCAACCACAGTCACGGCCAGCGCCGCCACGATAAGTATCTTAATCGGCGTTTTCATAATTCCATCGGATTTCACGCATCACGCATCACGCATCACGCATCACGGCTTAATCTTCTGGTAAACCGCCGGCAACCGCGCCCGATACATCTCGCTCACCTGCGGCTCCATCTCGCCCAGCGGTTTGACGGGAATCAGGTCCATGACCTCGGATGGCGTGAGGCCTGATTCGAGCAGCGTTCGCGCCGCCCCACACACCATGCGCTTCAGCGCCGGGGCGATCTCGGTTTCGCTCAGTCCGAAGCTCGCCACCACTTCCCGCAGCGCTTGAAGTTGGAACCACAAGAAAGTTGGCCCCATCGCGGTGAGTACCGCGTAGGCTTCCAGCTTGTCTTCCGCCACCTCCGGGCACTCTCCCAGCGGGGCCAGGAGGTTGGTGATCTCTGTCTTGTCGGCCGCGAATAGTTCTGGCGCAAAAGCCACCGGGTCGAAGCCAAAGTTTACGACGGAGGGCGCGTTCGGAATCACACGCGCCAGCCGGTTGAATCCGCCGAGCAGGCCGCTCAGCTTCGCAAACGTGAACTTCGGCGCCAGGGACACCACGACCGCGCCGGGCTTGATTGCCCCTTTCACCCCTGCCGCCGTGTCCGCCATCACCGGAGGATGAACGGCCAGAAAGACGATGTCCCCCGCCGCCGCGTGCGTGTTGTCCGGGGTTGTTCTGATGGCCGGGAAGCGCGCCTTCAGTTTCGTCAGCGTCTCGGCGTTCGGGTCGCTAACCGTGATGCTGGCCGGCAGCTTCTGCGCCCGCGTCCAGCCCTCCAAGAAAATGCGCGTGATACGCCCGCCGCCAATGAATCCTACAGTCTTGTTTGTCATATTCGTTCCGATCTCAATGTTAGGTTGGCCATCAATGTCACTCACCAGCCCATTCGTGCTCGGCCGTCACAGGGATGACAGATTGCCTCAATCGCGTCGTTCGGGCAAAATGTCTTGCACTTCAGACACCCGGAGCAGCGGTAAAAATCAATCCACGGCTGCTAATGCGGGTCCTCGCGGAAGACGGCCTTCATCGTGCATCGCCGTTCCACCTCGCAAGGCTGGCAGTCGCCGCATTTGTCCGGCCGGATCAGCGCTCGCGTCATGCGTCCTCCAATGCTCCCG
>JBAXTC010000023.1:0-25539 GCA_037130375.1 Verrucomicrobiota bacterium
GAAGTCCCTTGCCGCACTACTCGTCAGGGTGGTTTCAAGAAATCGTAGCCGCCGACGGCAGTCGGCGCTAACTGGTCACACACTTAGAGGAGTCAGATGAGGATGCGTGAAACCACCTCCCAACACTGACTAATGCAAAATGACGCAGGGAAGTGTGGAGCGCCCCTGGAGGTTCAACAAACCCTTCCTTCCGTCACGGCAGAAGATAGACTTCCTTGGTGTCAGCCCAGATTTTGGCTTTCGCCGCGGCATCGGGCAGCGGTTGCTGACAGGGATCAGTCTCCTTCCACCACCGTTGGGTCTCCGGGTCGGCCGCCATCTTTTTCATGTCGGCGTCGAAGTCTTTGCCGGTGTATTCCAGGTAGGCAAAAAGGTACAGCTTGCCGTCGATTTCGCGTTCATGGATGGAGAAGTTCCGGATGTGGCACTCTTTGATCATCCGGTTAACAGCCGGCCATGGATGGGCGTGAAGCTCGCGATAGTATTCGGCTCTTTCCGGCTTCAGACCTGTGACCCAGGCATAGCGTTGAGGGGTCGGGGAGGCGCAACCGGCCAGCAGCACGGCCAGCAACAATGGGATTCGAGTTTTCATAAGAGCGATGGTTCAACGGAAAACCAGGTAAAGCGCCACAAAAGTGACCAGCACCGCCAGGGCGGCGAAGCGGTAGTTGGCCAGGCCTCGACCGTGGGGGTCGCCGCGCAACGGCTCGCGCCAATCCTCCCATATAAGCCCTTTTGCCCGTTCCGGCACTGGTTCAGGCCAGAGCAACGAGCACGCGATCATGATGACCATGCATACGCAGAGCAGGAGGAATGCGATCAACATGAAGTCCCCATGATAGATGCCAGTCCAGTCCACGTAAAACGCCGCCGCGCCGATCAGTGAACCCGCAATGAGTGTTATGAAGGCCGCCTTCCCGGAGGCCCTGTGCCAGAACACTCCCAGCAGAAACACTGCCGTGATTGGCGGCGCGACATAGGAGATGAGTTTATTGATCCCCTCGAAGATGGTCGTGTAATGGCCGAACAACGGCGAACAGACGATGGCGAGGATCGTCCCGGCGACGGTTGTGATCTTGCCAATGCGCACGAGTTGATGGTCATTCAGGGCTGGGTTGTGCCGTTTGAACAGGTCGTAAGCGACGAGTGTGGCGGTCGAGTTGAGGGCCGCCGAACAGGTCTGCATCGCGGCGGCCAGCATGGCGGCAGCGACAAGGCCCTTCAAGCCCACCGGCAGCAGATGCATGATCATGAAGGTGTAAGTGTCCGCAGCCGATTGCGGCGCCTGGCCGTCGAAGGCGTTTTGCTGGACCAGCGCCAGGCAGATCACGCCGGGCAGCACGAAGAAAAACAACGGCCAGATCTTCAGAAATGCGCAGAACAACGGCCCCAACCGCGCGCTCCGCTCGTCCCTGGCCGCAAGCACACGCTGCACAATGGTCTGGTCGCAGCACCAATACCAGATGCCCAGCACCGGGTAGCCCAGCAGAATGGAATACCACGCCAGACCGGACGGGTCATCCGCGCTGCGGGCCATGCTCAGGAAGTTGCCGGTGCCCCAGGTGATTTTGCTGCCGGCCACCGCCGCCAGCGGATGAGGGTTTGTTGCCAGGGTGTGCGCGAGTTGCGACCAGCCGCCGATTTTTAAATAACCCACCAGGGTCACCGTCACCGCCCCGACCAGCAGCAGCACGGTCTGCACGCTTTCCGTCCAAACCACCGCCAGCAACCCGCCGAGCATCGTGTAGATTCCCGTCAGCAACCCCAGCGCGATTATGAACAGGAGCATCGCATCCACGCCGAGAATCGTCGCCCCGGGTGGCAGGCCGAGAATGCCTCGCAATACCCACGCCGCCGTGTAAAGCGCCACCCCCATGTGAATAACAATGGCCGAGAACAGTGAGATGACTGCCAACACATCGCGGCAGGGACGGTTGAATCTGCGCTCCAGAAAATCCGGCAGCGTCGCCACGCGCGAGCGCAAATAGAGCGGCGCGAAGAAGAGCGACAGCAGAATCAGTGTAAAGCCCGCCATCCACTCGAAGTTGCCAAACACCAGGCCGAACTTATAGGCCGCCTCGGCCAGGCTGACCAGATGGACGGTCGAGATATTGGCTGCGAACATCGCCAGGCCGATAACTCCCCAGCCGAGCGTGTTGCCCGCCAGAAAGTAATGGCCCCCTTCGCCACCCTGCTCACCCTTGCGTCGAAGCAGACTCGCCACCACGCCCAGACCGACCACCGCGAACAGGTAGGCGGCGATGATGATCCAATCCAGTGTGCTCATTGGTGCGGTCATTTTCGGGTTCATTCGCCGGAACAATTCTATCCGCTCGGACCATCCCGTCCAGTGCTGAATCCAACGAGCGACATCAGGCAAGGGAGGTAACTTGCGAGCAGGCGTTGCAAGCGCTCACATTACGGGAGCGGAGGCTCAATCCAGTCAGGGACGATCTCTCGCGGTCGGCAACGGAAACTCAACGCGGACCCGGTCGCCAACTCCATCCTCTGAATAGACGTTGAAAACACCCTGTTTTGGCGGCGGCACGGGTTTATCGCTCACTCCAGAATACACATAGGGGGACAGAAGAAGCGGAGTCGTCTTCCGCACGCTCTTGCCAGACTCAGCAGCCGTCGTTATGCCAGTGCCGCGAAAAGCAATCGAGCTGGTTTTTGTGGGATCAAGTGAAGAATCCGCAACGAGACTCATCGTGCCGTTAGGCTCGACCTTGAGACTGACTTTGTCTAACGGCACGTCCCGATTCAGCCGGGCTGCCAATGCCAGCAAGAGCGGGCCACGCTCCAATGTAACAACCGGCCTGGCAGACTGCCCAGCAAACTCACGCCGGATTGCGCGCGCCGGCATATCGAGCACCAATCGAACCGTGTCCGATGTTTTCCATAGGCGGCGAATTGCCAGGAGGGTTCCGGACTTGGGCTCGGCGCCGCGCAGGGCTTTGCCGTTGACGAAGACTTTCGCTTTCCCGCACCAGCGGGGTATTCGCAACCCAAGCTCAAAAGAGGCGGCCTTTTCAGGTTTGATGATCAGATTGATCGTTCCGTCCAGAGGGTATTGCGTGGTTTGCTCGATTATCGTGTTCACCCCGGCGACTCGCGCGGAGACCACAGATGATTCATAAAGGTTCACCAGGATTCCGTCAGGAGTGGTGCAATAGACCCAGTTGGGGATGTATGACAGCCCAACCGACAACATGCTGTAGCAGCAGTGGAAAAAGTCGTCTTTGGGAACATCCACGCCGGGCCATACTCGACCGTCCGGCAGATCGCGGGACAGCAGGGAATTATATAAGTTCCATTCGAGGGCATCGAGGTATTGCGAATCGCCGGTGATCTGGGCCATTTCCAGAAACCAGCGAAGCATCGGCACGATGTCGCAAGTCTCGAGAAACCCATAGTAGGTATCGGGAACATGCATCCCCGGCGGCGCCGTTTTGAATCCGTGCGCGCAGATTGTCCCAGTAAGCGGCGCAAAATATCCGTCGTAAATGTTCCGACACGTTGCAAACAAATCCGGATCGCCCGTGGCCCGGTGCAATTGGCACATCCCCGCGAGGCACAGTTCAAACTCGCAATGCTTGATTTGCGCCCAATCGGGGAAGGGATATTGCGCAACCACTGTGTCCGTCAACATGATCGGCACCTTGCCTTTGCGCCCATATTGCGAGAGGATATAGCGGCAGAAATCACGATATCGAACATCGCCGGTCAGCAGATACAATTTGGAGACTGGGAAAATGCCAACTCCCGGCCCAAAACCATGATCATGATTGATCAGCATGATGTCCTGTTTGCCCTCGCCGAAGGTTGCAATGAGCAGATCGGCGATACTCCGCGCTGCAGCCAGCGCCCGCTGGTTGCCGGTGATTTCATAGCAGCGGATCAGCCCGCCCATGGTCAGATAATGACACCACACATCGTAGAAAGGGCCGTCATAGAACGGTTCGTACTTTTTATCCACATTCTTCTTCCAGTCATAATTGTGGAAGCGGTACTCAGGGGCGTACGATCCCAGCCAGCCATCGGGCTGTTGCAGCGTGATCAGGCGGGCAACAACTTCATCCACCATGACGCGCAATTGTGCGTCTTGCGAATAGGCCATCGCGTTGCAAGCGGTTTCGAGCCACTTGCCAATGTGCTCGGCCCGCCAACTGTTTGTATCGGCTGGATTCTCAAATACCTTGATATAAGCCTCGCGCTGGCCTCTCAAGAGTCTGTTTGGAACTGAATCCACGTGCTTGCCCAGAAGGCCGGTTAACCTCACGCACCCGATCTCAACCGGAGTGAACTTGTCGATCACGCCCGGCGAGAGCTGCTTCCGCGCCGCTGGCTCCGCGTCGCGGCTTGGAGTTGATCTCTCGGCTGCCCAGCCGGACCATATTGCTGTCAGCGCTGCCGCAGCTCCAACTGCGGCAAGGGGGAGGATTCGTCTTTTCATTTGATTTGATTGAGGGGGTGAGGGTTGTCTGCAGGTCGGCGACTTACTTGTCTTGCTCATTTGGTGAAGGTTGAGAGTTTTTGCTTTGCACTATGGCTCAAATGTAAAGGCGAGTTTTCCCTTGGGAGGAATTTGCACTCCGGGCAGCACAGCCCAACCTTCCTCTACCCGCAGACCTTTTTCGGGATGGCGCAAACGGGTCGTGCCGTTCGGCAGTCGCACGCGCAGATTCCTGATGCAATTCCTGTCTGAATAATTCTCCAACGTCACCCGGACTTGCTTGGGCGTGAACTCACCCGAGACCAGAATGTCTCCCTTGGTGGCGAGATGTTTGAAGGCAACGCCCTGCTGCTCCCACTCCACGGGAATCGCGGGAAAGGCCGTAATCGATTGATCGTCATCCGGGTCCAACAGCATCTGGGTAATGTTGCAGATCAATGCGCCGTGGGCGGCAACCTCGGGAGTCTTCTTAAAGTCTTCAAAGTCACTGACAATCTCACCGAAACAGGTGCCGTCGAAAAGGGTGACGCCGGGTTGGATGAACCTCTTGGCCCAGCGGCAGGCCTCGCCGCCATCGCGAAGCTTCGCCGCAATCACCCCCATCCAGCCGTTGTTGAATACATAATTACCGGTCTTCGACGTGCGGAACAGCGCGTAGCTGGCGCGAACGAGCGGATCATCACTGCCAAGGATCTGATACCACCACAGCGGAATCAGCCATGTGGCATCGCCAGAATTCTCAACGGGCGTGGCGCCAGGTCCTACGATGAGGACTTTGGATCCCTTGTAATCGGCTGTGGGCAACAAGACTTTGTTGGCTATACCATCCCACCCCGGTTCGGCGACGCCGCGACGGACCGACTCCCGCAAACCAAACAGGGTGCCAGCCTGCTGCACCGTGGCGGGCATGTTCTTGTTCAGGTAGGCATTGAAGTCGGCCCGCCATTGCAGATCTTCCACCGACACTTGGGTGGTCTCTTTGAGGATGCGCCGCGCCAATGTGGCGTAACGGTCATCACCGCTCCAATCGACATAATTCAACGCCATGAGCGCAGCGTTATTTCCCGCGAAATCTTCATAGGCCCAGATTCCCTCACCTTCCGTCGGCGGCGTGACAATCGTGCCGTCATAGCCCATCAGGGGACCGAACTTCGCGCCGCCGCTGTACTTCATCGAGACCTTGTGCAAGGTGAGGCCTTCCCTGGCGTAGCGCTCCGCGCGGGGGAGCGCGCGCTCCAACCAGCCCACGACCCGCCGGGCTTCGTCAAAATGGTTTCCGTACAAGAGGGCCATCTGATTCAAAACCATGTCGTACTCGGGACAGACTGCCCCTCCGAAAAGTTCGATACCGGTACCGCTGCAGCCCGGGGGCACATCCGTCCTGCCAAAGAAAACTCCAAGATAATAAGTGGACCGGGCGTACCAGGTGGCCAACTCACGGTCTGGCAGACTCACTTCAGAGTGCGCATAAAACGCTTTCCACCATTGCGCCGTGTCCCGGCGCAATGCATCATATCCGCGGGTTTGTGCTGCTGCAGCTTTGTTCCAGGCCGCGGCGACAGGCTCAGCGCTCTCATAGGACGAACCCGGGGCAATGTAGAAGGTGACGGCTCTGCCTCGCTTGCTGGAGCCCACCAGGAGCGTTTGGGAGTCAATAACCGTGTCCGCGCCATCGCAGACGACCGCGAGTGTGGCGGTGCAGGACTTCGACCGGTTGGCCACGACGACCATGCCTTTGGGCTTTGGCACGCCTTTTCCGGTCCATGGCTCTTGCGGCTTGGCGTAGAAACCTTGGTTCAGATAGACCCGGACATGGTCATTGATGACCACGCGCATTTGAAAGGGCAGGGTGGCTTCGGCACTATCTTTGAGCCGAATCACCAGGACCCCATCGGGCGTTACAAACATCTCCCGGTGGCTCTGGAATGCCTCGGAGATGGTTTGCCGATTGTTAGAAATACCAAGATCAGCTTTGAGGCCGAGATCGATGGTCAGGAGTCCGGTGGCGATATCCAGACGATGCCGGAAGGTCGTCACCTCGCCCGATTCCAGGTTCGTGCCATAGCCTCCGATCAGGTCAAAGGGCACATGGCGATGCGCTTCGTCATCCCACCAGTATTGATACGAAAGGTAGGGCAGATGCTTGAGCCCACCCTTGGTGCTGGGTCCAGACGCTCCTGGAATGGTAAAGCCGTCGGGGCCGACCCGCATGACGGTTCCCCCCAGGCCCAGACATTCATATTGATACTGGGGATGCCGAAATCGCTCCAGGCCATCTTTCACAAAGGCCGCTTGCGCGACGGTCTTTTCCCACGAGATGGTGCCGGTGCGGGGCGTTTCCCCAGCTCCAGCGATTAGACTCGCTGCGAATGTCAGGGTGCAGACCAGGGTTCGCTGCACACGTCGGGCTAATGGAGTTTGGCTGATCTTGAATATAGTCATTTAGTTTATGCAGACCACGCCGCGCTGTTTTGGCGGCAGGTCTATGTTTAGTTGGAAGTAATGCTTGAGCCTCTTACATCTTTTGAACCTGTTGGGTTGGATGGCAGGAAATAGGTTTTTAGAAATCCATTCATGTCTGCGTCCAGCATCTTCAGAGCACTGGCTATGGGTTCTGCCAAACCTTGATTTGCCTGGTCTTTGAGGAGAATCGCCTTCAGCTCTTCCACATTCACTTGCTTAACCGGCAACCCTTTCTCAATGGAGCTTCTAATGAGGTCGGCCAGGTTTGTTTCTCTAAGATGATAAGCATAGGCCAGAAGTCGCACCCGGAAACCGATCAGCTCTTCTATGCTCGCGTCAAATACATCTCTAAACTGTGCGGGGATATTGTCACGCACACCATTGCCGACTTCAATGGCTTCCTTCATTTTCAAGGCTGCTTGCTCAAAACGTAACTGAATATCTTCCCGGAGCCAGAAACTCGGCTGCGAATTATCATCCGTTACAATAAATGTCGCCTTCCGAGTCGATTTCCAGGCGGGCGTTTTCCAACTAGCCCCCTTGAGCACGGCGGCGGTCATGAGATGGGAAGGAAAACTGTAGCCGATCCTCCTTAGCCGCCAGGTTATGTCCCAGGGCGTAAGTTCAATGGCCGCCGTTACCAGTTTCCAGTACGTTACAACGTTTGCCGCCCCTGGCCCATACGGTTTGGCAAGTTCCGCGAGGGCCTCTTCATCCCGAACGTCGGGATTATGAAAGAAGATCCCCGTCATTCGGAGGTTTGGATCTTCCTTATTGGGGACGTTGCCATAATACTCCTTTATGCCTTTTAGTTTGCCGGCACTATTGACGGCCCGCAATTGCCGCAGGGTGGAAAGCGGGCATTGAATATGAGTATAGGGTTCCATTTCTTCCGTTGGCCCTCCCATAAATACTTCACCCATGACCGGAATATGTTTCTCCTCCGCGAGATATAGGACATTTCTGAACCATCGGTCGGCAGGATTGGCGATCATGACCTCGGCAATACTGGAATGAATGGACAGGCCTACGGCGGTCGCCTCCAGCAAATCCATGGTTCTGAAGGATTCTCCGGCTGAGATTTCCCAGGGTTCCCACCACAACGTCCCATTGGGATTGATGCCCTTCCATGTTTGGGCCAGGGCATTGACGAAACTTGACACTCTTTCGGCCACCGGCACCCCATGACAGCGTGGGCACGGACCATCTTCACTGCATAACCATGCATGCTGATCGTAGGTGTACAGGAGCAAATCATCCACTCCCGGAAACTTCTCGCCAAACTCTTTGACCAAAGTTGTATATCGCTCAACGGTGGCCGGGTCCATCACGCATTGCTCCAAGGGTTCCATCTCCCTTTGATTGGTGTTGGGGGCCCCAAAATGGAAAATGGTGCGCATTCCATATTTCTTACAAATGGCTAGTCGCTCTTTAAGTATGACACTGCGAGCCGCTATCTTTTCGGGTGTCCGCAATTGATCGGTGACATGCTCTAGATCAATTGGCGTGAGCTTGAATCGCTTAGGCAGGGCTACGACATCTTCCAAATTAAGGGCTTCATCGTATGGCCTGTATGCCCAGGCGATATTTAATTGCATGGTGTTGAAGCCGAGGTCCTTCATCCGCTGCATATTCTTATCATCCCATTTCAATTTAAGTGCGGGATTCTCTGCTTCTGGAAAGGAAGGCGCGCCCAAAAAACCCACTTTGTAGGCCACTCGTTGGGCGGCGCCATCGGGTTGGGCTTTCACTTCTGTTTCAGCGTGGCTGAGGACAGCCCCAGCGCACAGGGCCAGGGACAGTTTTGTGACCAGTGTTTTCATTCGGTGTTTTTGGGTTTATGGATTTGTTGATTTGTGGGTCGTTCTTCCGGCCTGACGCCAGTGACCATCTCCTCGATTTCTTTCCCTTTCGCTTTTCTTGCTCATATCCGAAACCAGAATGGCTCCCTTGGCGGCCAGGTTGCAGAAGGCTACCCCAGGCCGCTCCCACTCTGTCGGAATCGCTGGAAAAACGGTAATCGTGGCATCGTCATCTGGAACCACCCGCATCTGGGTAATGTTGCAGATCAAGGCGCCGTGGGCTGCCACCTCGGGTGTCTTCTTGAAGTCCTCGAAGTCACTGACAATCTCCCCGAAACAGGTGTCGTCGAACAGGGTGACACCCGGTTGCATGAACCTCTTGGCCCAACGGCCGGCCTCGTCGCCCTCGTGGAGTTTCGCCGCGAAGACCCTCATCCTGCCGTTGTTGAATACATAATCGCCGGTCTTCGAAGTTCGGAACAGCGCGTAACTGTCCCTCACGAGCGGATCCTCACTGGCAAGGATCTGATACCACCATAACGGAGTCAGCCAGGTGGTCTCTTTGAGAATACGCAGCGCCACTTTGTCATAACTTCTGTCGCCGCTCCAATCGACATAATCCAGCGCCATGAGCGCGGCGTTGTTTTCCGCGAAATCCTCATAGGCCAAAAGCCCCTCACCTTCGGTCGGCGGCTCGGGGATCGTGCGGTCGTAACTCATCATGGTGCCGTAGTTCGCGCCTCCTGAATACTTTACCGATGTTTTTTGGAGGGTGAGGCCTCCCTTGGCATAGCGCTCGGCACACGGGAGTGTGCGCTCCAGCCAGCCCACGACCCGCCGTGCCTCATCGAAGTGGTTCCCGTACAGCAACGCCCGCTGAGGCAGCGTGGCCGTGCAGGATTTCGGCCGATTGGCCACAACCACCATTCCGCCAGGCTCTTGGACGGCCGTACCGGCCCATTTGCCATGCTCTTTCTTGTAAACACCGGCGTTCAGATAAACCCGGACATCACGTTTGATGCCCACGCGCATCTGTATGGGCAACGGGGCATCGGGACTGTCTGTAATCCGGATCACCAGGACTCCTTCCGGCGTAACAAACATCTCCCGAATACTCTGTTGAGCATGCCGGAGTCGGTCCATCCCCTCTTTCACAAGAGCCACTTGCTGAAGGGTCGTCTTCCACGTACCGGTGACGGTATCCGTCGCTTCAGCAACTTCAACGAGCAGACTCGCCACGAGTGCTATGGCACAGGTCATGGTATGAAGCACGAGCCGCGGAGACAATCGTTCAGCTTCTGTGTGAGGCACTATTTTACATCCTCCTTCGATGTCATGGTGGTCTTCAAGACGACCGGCCCCAGCAGGCCGGAGGCGAGAAGCGGATCGTTGGCGTGAGGTTGTCCGGTTGCGTATGGATGGTGCGTGGTCTGGGCATAAGGTTTCTGATCGGGATGCCTCGCATCGCCCAGCATTTGATTAGGCCAAAGGTTCGCGACTTCGACTTCTAGCGCGTTGGCGGTCGGCTTGAGCGCTTTAGAAATATCCACGCGCCACGGCGCCGTCCACGCCACGCCGCAGTCCTGTCCGTTCATCCGAACGCGGGCCATCGCGTTCACAACGCCAAGATCAAGCAAAACCCGGAAGTTCAAGGCTTCAGCCTTTGGTAGATCGAAGGTTTTTCGATAGGTGGCAATGCCGGAATAGTACTTGATCCCCTCCTCCGGCCGCTGGGTCCAATCTTCCAGTTTCTCGAAACGCGCCTGAGCCGGAGCGCCCAGGGCGGGATCAAAGGCCACATCCCACGCACCTTCCAGCGTGGCGATGGAAACCATGTCCGCGAAGTTGGACTTGGCTTTGCTTGCCGCTGCCGATGGAGTTGTCGGGAAGATCACGAAATAACTTCCGTAAGGCTCGAAGCGTAGCGGAATCGCGGTCGTGTTCTTTTCCGCCTTGAACTCCGGCAGCGAACGCATTTCGCCGGTTTGCGGATGCCACAGTTCCGGCAGTCGTCCCGCCACGCGAAAGATGCAATCCGCTTGCACCGGC
The DNA here is from genome assembly GCA_037130375.1 of Verrucomicrobiota bacterium. Taxonomy (GTDB): domain Bacteria; phylum Verrucomicrobiota; class Verrucomicrobiia; order Limisphaerales; family UBA8199; genus JAPLUA01. The sequence goes on from JBAXTC010000023.1 coordinate 10,771, forward strand.
TTTTCGGAACGATTCGCCACGAAGTAGATTTCGCGGTCTTCCGTGGAGCGATGCGCGTAGCGCACCGGCCCCGACGCCGTGAAGTCCTCCGGCACGCCCGCTTCTTTCAGGATGGCGGCGGTCAGAACGTAGGGCGCATAGAAGTCGCAGGCGTCGGAGGTTCGCAACCCCCACATCCCCGCAGCTCCCAGAACCTTGGACTTTTTCCAAGCGTCACCCGTCGCCGGAGCAGTCTGCCAATCGGCGGACTCCGCTTTGGAAACAACCCACTGGTCGCCTGACGGGATTATTTCTTGGGAACCGTCGGCGTATTTCAGTTCCACTGCACAAATAAACCCGGCGGGATTGGGGACGTCTCCGGCATTCTCCGCGCGAACCGCGATCTGGTTCACGCCCACTTTGAGCTGCGAAACGATGTCGAATCCAAACAGAGCGCTGGGATTTTCGCCTTTTCCAACGGAAACCCCATTGACCATGGCGATGAAAGAATTGTCCGCCGTCGTTTCCAAACGCGCCGAAACCAGTTTTTGCTTCGCGCCAATGGCAATGTCGTGGCGGAAGAAAACCGCCCCGGGAGGAGCGGACTGGGCAGGCTCCCCTTCGGGATACCACACCCATTGCGCCGCCGCAATGGGCAGGTCTTTCGGCGCCTTCCCGTTCAGCGTGCCGCCCCATATCACGCGGCCTTGGCCATAAGCCCGCGCAGTCTGCGCGGCGGGCGCGTCCAAAGCTCCCCAAACCATTTTCGCCTGGGCCGCGACCGCATCGTCGCACTTCGGGAAATTCACCAGGCTTGGCGACTTGCGAGGCGCGGGGCCGACCACCGTCGCCCCCGCCTTTACCAACGATTCCAACTTCGCCGCCAACTCCGGCGTCATGGTCGGGCGATTGGGCAAAACCAGCAGACGATACAATGCGCCGCCAGGGAAAACCACGCTGCCGTTGCGAACGCTGGCCAGCTTCATCAGCGCCGTCGCCGAACAGCCGTCATAGTTGTAACCCTTGCGTTCCGGGAAACCACCGGTTTTGTCGGAAGCCGAAAGGGGCGGCTGGAATACATTGGGCGCGCCTTCCGGCATCAGGTAAAGAACATCGGCTACCGAGCGCCCCTGACGCAGCATCTCGCTGCAACGGGAGATATAGCGGTGATAGGCGTCCGCCATTGGCCACCAGGTTTGCCCGCGATCCCAATGCACACCATAGATGCTCATCTGCATCCCCGGACGGGTTTCATCGGGCTTGTGCGCGAACGTGTGGTAGGTAAAGCGATTGACCCCGAGGCTGAATGCCCAGTCTCCCAGGTTTTTTATATTGGCCGGATACGCCTGCCACTCGTCCACGCTCGTGAAGGATTCCGCCGCCAAGACGGAGCGGCCCATAACGTGCGCGATGGAGGCCGCTTCTTCGACGGAATACGCCGTGTCAAAGCCTTTATACCAAAACTCGCACTGCGGCATGTCCGCCACGGCGCCTAGATCAAAGTCGTTGCCGGGGTGCAAGTCATAAGGCTCGATGGAAAGCGACATGCCGTTCTTGTGGGCAAACGAGTTCAACGCCTCCGCGTAATATTCCACAATCAGTTCGCTTCCGGTCTGGCGCAAGTCCCAGAGAAAGCGTTCCGTCTGCTCGCGGCTGCCCACGACCAGCCCGGAATAGCAGGGATAAAACGGCTGCGGGTCATAGCCGCGACGCTTCTGGAATTCCTCTCTGAATTTTGGCGTCCAGTTCTGCGCGCCCATCTCCCAACTGTCCGAGTGCACGAATGTCCAGCCGTGCCCGGCTTGCTGAGGCCCGACCTTCTGCAACAACTTTCCCGCGTAGTTCTTCAAATGTTCATCCAACGCTGCCGGGTTCCATTTGTCGCATTCAAACCCCAACCCCGGCTGTGGCGCGGGATTGCTCATCGAGCCGTTGTTGCGGGCCGCAAAGCGCATCACCGTCCAATTTCCGGTGGGAATCTGCCAATCCAGCGAGCCGTCCGGCTGCAGCTTGCCTGCCAGGTCAATTATCCTGTCCATCGGAATGGCAGCGCCTGCCATGGTAGTGGGATAATTCACCGGAATCTCAAAATACGGCCGCTGATGCGCCCCCGAAAACGGCGCGCGGTCATACAGCGCCTTCTCATTGATGTCGGGGATGCCCTCCGCCTTGGAAGGCGTGGGAAAAGCCAGCACGCAAACATCCTTGAAAAAGGATTGGTCGAAATGGGGTTTGTGCGGCGGCGGCACAGGCAACTTCTGCGCGAACGGCCCCGGCCCCGCGACGTCGGTCCGGCTGCCGACCAAGTGCTGCATGGATTCCCCGGCCTTTACCCACGGCCCGCCGCTCCCGCACCAACCGGGGCCGGTGCCGAGCATGATCTGAATGCCCAGCCGATCCGCCTCATGAACCGCGTGGGCATAAAGCTCCTGCCACTCCTCGCTCATATATGTCACCGGGCCGCGAGGCATGCCGAGGTTGACTTCCAGATAAAGCGCGTGACCGATTCCCACCCGCTTCATCGACTCCAAGTCCCGCGTCATCCCCTCGCGGGAAAGGTTCCCGTCCATGAAATACCAATAGACGCCCGGACGCGCCGAGTCGGGCGGGGTGACAAAATCCTTTGTCAAATCCGATGCTGCGAACGAAACAGTCGCCGCGCAGCAGCCAAGGATGATGTGTGTCTTCAGAAGCACCGAATTCATTGAATGATGGTCTTCACAACGACCGGTCCCAACAGACCCGATGGCGAGGCCAAGCCGTAGTTGTTGTTTACCAGGTTCCCGACGCGTATCCGAATGGTGTTTTCGCCTTTTTTGAAGGCTGCGGTATCAAAGGTAAAAGGGGCCCATATTTTGGCGCCGACCGGTTGACCATTGACCCACACTTGGGCGAGGTGGCCAACAGAACCCAGATCAAGTTGCATGCTTTCACTGATATCGTTCAGGGTGACGGTGGTTGTGTAATCCAGCAAACCGCTGAATCGTTTAGGGATGTCGCTCCAACTGTTCCAGTCGCTCAGGGTGTGAATAACCCCATTGTTTAAATAGGCATTGGGCAGCTCGATTGGGAATTCCAACACAGGCTGCACTTCTTTTTTCGCGGTTACCGTCCACGGCCCTGTTGCCTCTGCGATCTTCGTGCGTTCTGGACGCGTGAATACGGGCATTTTCAGGGCTGTCTGCTCTGGATCAAAGACAAGCCAGTAGGCATCGTTAGGCGCAAACCACAGATTGAGCGCACTGCCACCTTCAGCATCCTCGGAGGCAATGGCCGTTATCTCGCCCGTCTCGCAGTTCCAGATGGAGGCGCGTCCCTTGACATCGGCGACTCGTACCAGGGATTGCTGATACGCTTCAGTGTTGTTCACCAGCCAGAAGAAATCGCGTCCGTCAATCCGGCGGTTCGTCTGCAACATCTTGAAGGCGCCTTTTACAAATGAAATGCGGGATTCAAGCCCATCTGACTTCTTGCCTATGGCATCAGCGAAGGTGTCGCCAATATTGTGGAACGTGTCGGTCGCTTTGAGTTCTGCCATAAGCGCTTTGACCGCCGGATCATTCAGGCCCGCCTCAGGAGAGCCGGTTGGTAACGTGCCGAGCGCATAAACGGCTCCGCCAGCCTTTGCAAAGGCGACGAGTTTCCCCGCAAAAGCACGGTCCAGCAGGACCAGGGGGGGCAGGATAACGGTCTTGAACGCCAATTCGCCACGGCGCAGGAGCCTGGAATCCTGCTTGATCTCTTGCAGATAATGTGTGTCGGCAATGAGATATTCAATCCGATTCTCAGTCAACAGTTCCATCGCTCCGCTGTAGATGCGATTCATCTCCTGCACCTCTTTGCAGTACAATTTGTCAAGGTAGCTCACATGACCGGACTCGGGGCTCCAAAATATCTTTTCCGCGTCGCCGAGCAGTGTCCATACGCTTTCCTGTGGGTGGACAATCAGGACATCCGGAACAACATTGCCGCCTGAGTTGATATAGGACGCGCGAGTCGTGAACTGTGACCATAAATCGAAATATCCAAACATGGGGTTTTCGTCATACCAGTCGGGCGTCCATACTTTCAGCGTGCGGGTCATAAAAACCCCGTGGTGGGATATGTGCGAGCTTCCGAATGCGATAGCGGCATTGATGCCCTGCTTTAGAATGGTAGTGGTGAAATTCTCCCACCCTCCCGCGCCCAGCAATTCGCATAACATGCGCCGTTTTTCAAATGCGGCCACCGAAAACGATTCTTTATAATCGTGGGGCCGGAAGGTGTTCGGGCCAAGGGCATCCATGCCCGGCATGGAATAGGCCCGTTGAATGTCCATATACGCACCCACGCAGGATGCTTCTGATTGCAAGGTCTGCTCCCACACATGCCCTGTGTAATACAGTCCGTATTTGGCAAGATAGTCGCTGACGCCCCGGAAGAAGGCGGCGTAGCATTCTGAAAACGCTTCATACCAATCGCAGCGCGCGCGCGCGTACAATCCTTCCACATCTTCATCCAGCATGAGCGGGAGCCACATCTTGACATCGCGGCCCTCGCCGTGCTTCCGATATGCCTCCGGCATATCCTTGGACCAGACCAACCCGTTGCCGTTGCCGTAGTTGCCTTCCGTGTCGCAAAATGAACCGATGATCGTTTTGCCGAACTTGTCGCCGTAGCGCTGCTGATACGGGACATGCGCAATCGCGATAAAGGCCTTGGCAAGATCCTTATTGACGAAATTGACCGAACCCCCGTCATTCTTCGTAAAGGTGTAGATGCGCCACTTCTCGCCCTTGCCCGGCACGGTCCATTCCATATCGACATGATCTTCGGCGATGATCTGGAGGGTTTTGCTCTTGATGGTCGCTTTCTTATACTTGCCTCTCGCCTCAGGCAAACGCCACGGGGAGGCAGAAGCAGAACCGATGATCTTGGGAGTGTCCCAGGAGTTGTCTTCAAACCCCGGCTTGAACCAATCATCCTTTTGTGCTTTGGAACTCATCCGCCATCCATTATCCCCTGTGCGGATTTTCAACCGCTCGCCCGTCGCCAGATCGACCACCAGTTCGCAGATCATGGCATCCAATCCACCACCACCCACACCTTCCACAGCAAGGATATTCTTACCCGATTGAAGACCCGCGCTTAAAAGTTGCTCCTTTTTATAGGTAATCAACCGGGTCCAGGTATTGGCGCTGCCCAATTTGTTGCCATTCAAATAAACGGTATGACGGTCATCACACGTAATCCGCATTTCCGCATCCACGATATCGCTCTTGGCGATTTCAAATGGTTTGCGGAAATAAACGGCATGCTCCGTTCCGGGATTCTTTTCCAACCAGACCCAGGAGGCGCTCAGAATATCATTTGCGGTAAGATAGCTCAGTCTGACCTCGCGCGAGACAGGAACGATCTTGCCATCGGCGTAGGCATCTCCCAAGGTGTAGGTCTTGGTTGCTTTACCCCACCATCCAAGCGTATTAGGGTCGTATTTTCCAAGAGCTTTCACACCCACATAAAGGGAAGTGCCGGCTCGGAGCGTTTCCGGGATATCCAGAGAGATCCAGTCTCCTGGGGCAATCTGCCCTTTGACTTCGCGCTGTGCGACCAAACGTCCGTTCGGTCCACCCATACGCGCCTCAAGTGTAAAATCAGCTTTTGCGGACTGCTTCCAGACCGCCGGATACAGCGATACTGAATTAAGACGCAACTTGTCGATCCTGACGGTTTGCCCCAGCGTTTTCCCGGGATGTTCAGCGAAATCAGTGGAAGTAAAGTCTTTAAGCTCAAGTGTCATGACTTCTTCCGGTTTATTGAAATCTGGCTCGCTAACCGTGCTGTCTCTAACTGCCGCAAGACTCACGAATGCAGCCGGCAACTTGACAGCCTCGCCGCCATCGACATCCTGAACGGCCCACTGGAGTGAAGCGTTTGCTAATTCAGGGTGCTTTTTGATCACACGATCCGCCGCGCTGCCGACGGGCCACATGTACTCATCACAGTAACCCACATATCCACCGGCCTTGATGGTTTCATCCAAAACCGCATCATAGGCCTCAAACCATTCTTTAGACAGCCACTGTTCCTTGGGAAGATCCAGCAACGGTGGGTTTGACTTCTGACCCAGTAAAGTGTCGGCACAGATTCGCGCGTGCGGGTAGCCGGGACTGATTCCCTGTTCAAGCATCTTTTTAGCCATCGCTCGTGGTTTTGCCGGGTAATTCTCAGGTGTTATGGGCTCATCCCAAAACCAGAAGGTAAAGGGCGCATACGCCTTATCGGGATGGGCAAAATTAGCCTTTGTTAGACTGTAGTTGTCACGACTTAAACTACCCCAGTTTGTGGGCAGCACATCATTCGCTGCAAACGCAGCCATGGATGACAACAAGATGAAATACGCTGATAAAACGGTGGTGAGGTGCTTCATGACATTTGATTCCCGGATTGATGGACGGTTTCGACCATGGCAAAGATATTTTCCAGCGGCGTGCCTGGCTGGACGTTATGGCAGGAGGCACAAATAAAGCCTTCGCGTCCGGCGCCCAAAGTGCGCAGGCAATCCTTCACCTCGGCGCGCACCTGATCCACGGTGCCGCGGGGCAGGATGCTTTGGTTGTCCACGCCGCCGTGGAAGATGACCCGATGGCCGAACTCTTTCTTGATCTCCGCCATGTCCATGCCGGGACAGGCGTGCTGGATCGGGTTCAGCACATCCACACCGCAGTCGAGAATGGGCTTGATCAGTGCCCGAGCCGCGCCGTCGGTGTGGTAGAACACCCGCAAGCCGTGCGCGTGAATCAAATCGCACCAGCGCTTCAGTCGCGGCTGAAGATGCGTCTGCCACATGCGCGGCGACATCAGCAGCGATTTCTGCCCGGCAATGTCGTCGCTGATGAAGACGAGATCCAAGTGTCCTTTCGCGCGGGCGAAGAACTTTTCCATCATCCCGGTCTGAATGCCTTCGACGCGGTCAAGAATGGCTTCCACCAACTCAGCATGCTCGACGAGGTCCATCATCGCCTGCTCCAAGCCGCGCAACTGGCAATAAATCTCGTAAAACGAAACCCACGGGCCGATGACCGGGTAATCCGGCGAGGCCTTTTGGGCCAGGGCAACGGCGAGGTCATAGTCAAAGCGCTCTACCTTTGGCCACCACGGATATTGGTCCAGCGAGGCTGGCGTGTTGAAATCCGCCATTGGCGCGGAACCAAACTCCGCGTAGCGGGCCTCACCCGCCTGGATTTCCTGCAACGGCACGCCCCACATGGTGCGCGCCCCGCCGGATTCCGCACCCGCGCCAGACTGGCCGCCCGCGCGTTCGCCAGCGTCCGTGCGGTAGTCCATGAAATCCCAGACGATCTTGTCGAGTCCCAGCGCGCGCCACATGGCAAAGTCATCGGCCACTTTGAAGTGGCTGCGCAATGCGGCGGCGATTTCCGGCGTATGCCAGAGATCCACCGGCAGACGGTCCACAGGTTGACGGTTCAGGACGGCTAGAATGCGCTCTTTGGGTGTCATAGTCAGGGGGGGGGGGCAGGTCAAATGTTCTAATTCTATTCCATGATCCGGAACCGGTAGTTGCCCGAAGCAACTTGAAACTCAACCCGGTCCCCGTTCGCGCTGGCGCCAGAGATGCCTGGAACCCCGCTAAGGCAGGCGCCCTTTGACCATACGGTCTTGCCGCTTTCCTTTATCGTGAGCGGACCCGTCCCGCTGCCGGGCAGGCTCACCGTTGCGGAAGTGTTCGCGGGAATGGTCACGTCCACGACTAAAGCCCCCTTGCTCTGCTCCCATCGCACGGCAATGGTCCCGTGAATGCTGTCGTAGGAAGCCCGGGCCCAGGTCAGTCCCGCCCCGATATACGGTTTGATGACGATGTTCTTAAATCCCTCGCCCTGCTGGCCAATGCCCCCGACATAATGGAAGAGCCACTCGCCGACGGAGGCCATCAAATGGGGCATGCCGAACGAGTTCATTCTCTTATCCTGGAATCCCTGGTCGGCGCTCCAGCTATCCCAGCGCTCCCAGCAGGAGGTTGCACCATACTTCACGGGATACAACCATGAGGGGTACGTATCCTGCAGCAGCAGTTTGTAAGCCAAGGCGTTCTGTCCGTATTTACTCAAGACAGGCAGCAGCGCCCTGGAACTGTGGAAGCCGGTCGTAAGGTGTCCTGGAGGGATGATCCGGGGCTTTTTGGAGGGGTTCTCACGTGCTTCGGTGTGACTTTTGTTGGAGATGTCATCGACCAGGTGCGCCACGGCACCAGCAATCTTGTTTTCGGGGAAAAAGCCAAAATAGAGTCCCAGTGCATATTCACCCTGGGTATCGTGTTTCACTTTTCCGTCGGAGGATACATAAGCCGCATTGAAGGCACTCTTCATGTTCTTCAGGAGTTGGCGGTACTTGGCCACATCATCGTTTTTGCCGATGCCCGCGGCCAGTTCGGCCATGTTGCTGACGCTCCAGCCATTCCAAAGGGTATTGAGCACGTCGGCGTGAAGTTCTCTGTCTTCCACAATGGCGAGCCAGTCTCCGTAGCCAATGAATTTCTCGCCGTCGCAGTGGTAAACCGGGCCAGTGCGCAGGCACCCGCTAAGGCTCCGTTCAATATGGGCTAGGTATTTCTGCAACGATTCGTAGTTTTTCGCGACGATGTTGGTGTTGCCGTAGAAACGGTAGAGCGCGTAAGGGATACATACGCCGTCATCTGACCAACCGGGGGATTCGATATCGCCCCAGATGGGCGAGACTTGCAGGTATGAACCCGATTTGCCAAAGGATTGTGCATCGACGATATCGGTCATATATTTGTCCAGAAAAGCGTTCATGTCATAAGAATAGCACCAGCTGTACATCAACTGTGCCTGGCCCATCCAGCCCAGGCGCTCGGAGCGGTCGGAGCAGCCGGTGGGCAGGTCGACGAAGTTGGCCACGATCGTGTTGACGGCGTTTTTGTAAAGCTGATTCACACGCCCGTCTGAGCACTCGAAAGTCCCCGTGCGTTCAAGGTCCGAATTGCAGACCACCCCGGTGATGGTGTCCAAGGTGGGCAAGCCCGGATAACCGGTGACTTCAACGTATTGAAAGCCGTGATAGGTGAATAAAGGTTCCCAAACCTCTTCCTCCCCACTGCCTTTCAAAAGGTAGCTGTCCTTGACCCGGGCTTCGCGCAAGTAATCGTAGTAGATCGTGCCGTCGGGGTTTAGCATCCCGGTATAGCGCAGGATGATGTTCGTGCCCTGGGGGCCTTTGGCTTTCAGTTTCGCCCATCCCGCAATGCTCTCTCCCAAATCAAAAACATACGTTCCAGGTGTCGGGCAGCTCATGCTCAGCGGTTTTATCTCCCGCTGTCTTCTTACCGGGGGATGGGGGGCGGCGCACAACTGGGCCATGGAGTTGTCGCGTTCGACTTTGACTGGCACGGCTGCTTGGTTGGCATCGGGCGCGGCCCAACTGCTGTCGTCGAATCCCGCAAGATTCCAATTCGGTATTTCCAACCGGGCATCGTAGGCTTCCCCCTGCTGAACATCGGCCTCGAGCAAGGGGCCGTAAGATACTTTCCAGCCCGTTCCGGTCCCGAAAGCCTGGCACGTTCCGTCAACGTATTCGACATTGAGTTGCAGCAGGAGTTTGGGAGTTGAGCCGTAATTAAACGGCCCCGCCCAAATGTAGCCGGCATACCAGCCGGTCGAGAGGATGGCGGCCAGGGCGTTGCGGCCGGTCCGGAGCATGGGCGTCACGTCGTAGGTATGGTAATAGACTCGTCTGCGAAAGTCCGTCCAGCCCGGATTAAAGTAGTCCTCGCCAACCCTTTTCCCATTGATGCTTACGACATAAGACCCCAAGGCACTGGCGTAAAGCATGGCGCGGGCGATTTTCTTCTCGGCCTTGAGATCTTTGCGCCAGTAGGTGGGCTGGGGCAGTTTGGGGTCGGTTTTGGCTTTGTACGTGTAACCAATCCACTGCGCCGACCAGTCACTTGGCGTAAGGAGTCCCATGGACCAGCGGGCGGGCGGACTCCAGGAGGAAACGTTGTTGTGGTTGTCCCAAACGCGCACCTTCCACCAGCAATCGGTTCCCGAGCCCAAGGACACACCGGAGTAGGTTAACTGAGAGTTGCAGTCGGACATGACCTTGCCGGAATCCCACAAATCGCCGACACCTGTTACCAGTTTGTTTTGGTCACTCGCGACGAGCACATGGTAAGCGGTTTGAGTCACGCCTCTCTGCCGCTCGTTCCTAGGCAGAAGAATCCAACTCAGGTGGGGCTTGGTTTCATCGATGCCCAATGGATTGACCCTGTATTCACACCGCAAATGGGAGGGCAATAGAGCGCCGTCCGCTCCTGGGTCGCCACCGGCTAAATCGGGGGCGCTGAGTTGTCTTGCGCTTGGCGATGAAGCACAAGCTGTCCCAGCCAGGATGCAAGCTGTTGCCGCGAGGATAATGTGGCGGGCGAGGGTATTCTGTAATGCGCACATACGAAGTGTTAAGGAACTGGTGTTTTTAGGCTGACAGGCCCCACCAGACCGGAGGCAGAGGCCATGTTGTAGTTGTTGTTGACGAGGTTGCCGACCCGGATCCGAATCTCGTTATTTCCAGGACGGAAAGCATCGGTCTGGAACTTGTGGGACGGCCAGAGTTTTGCGCCCACGTGCTTTCCATTGACCCAAGCCTCCGCAAAATGGTGAACTTTGCCGAGGTCGAGCACCAGTTGTCCTTCAAACGCCGGCAGGGTGACCGTCTTGGTGTAGTCCAGCAGGCCGCTGAAGTTCCCGGGCACCTCCGCCCACGTGTCCCACAGCGTCAGGTCATGCGCTACACCCGCCGGCGCAGTCCAAGCATCAGGAATGTTGACTGCATGCTCCAAATTCGGCTGAACCGTGGGGTCCATCCGCACCGTCCACGTCCCCTCGATGGGCAAAACCACTTTCTCATTCGGCAGCGCCATGACCGGCTTGGAGCGGACCGGCTGCTTCGGATCGAAAACCAGCCAATAGGCCTCGTGGGGCTGAAACGCCAGTTGGAGCTTGGCGCCACCCATCTCCTTCGTGGAGGCTACCGGCCGGATGTTGCCCGTCTCGCAGTCCCAGACCGAAGCGCCACCCTTAACGCCCGCCACTTGAACCACGCATTGGCGCGCTTGCTCGTTGTTGTTGACCAGCCAGAAGAAATTACGGTTGTCGATGCGCCGCCGCAACTGCAGCATCGGGAACTCGCCCGAGATAAATTGGATCGGCGAATTGAGCCCCGGCGACTTCGCATCGAGTTCACGCGCCAGCCCTTGTGCGCAGGCTTTCACGCCTGGCTGAGCCTGCAACTGACTCATCAGGGCCGCCATCGCCGGATCGTGCAGCCCATTGTCGGTCGAACCCGTCGGCAATTCACCCAGCGTATAGACGTTTCCACCCGCCTTGGCGAATTCCACGATCTTGCGGGCCACGGCGAGCGGCAGCACCACCACCGGCGGCAGCACCACCGTCTTGAACTGGAACCCGCCCCGCACCAGTCGCTTGCCATGGACCGACATCTGGTTCAGGTAATGGCGGTCGGCGATCAGGTATTCGATCCGGTGACCCGAGAGCTGGACCATCGCCTCGCTATAGACCGCGTCGATGTTCCGCACCTTGGAATCATAGAGCGAGTGGATCAAGTTGACATTCCCCGCCTCAGGACTGTTCCATATTTTTTCCGTATTATCGCCCAACAACGCCCAAACGCTTTCCTGGGGATTGAGTAGCAGCACATCGGGGACAACGTGTCCTTGGGAATTCACATACATGGCCCGCCGGGTGAAATCCGACCAAAGATGCATATAGGACCACATCGGGTTTTCGTCGTAGTAGTCGGGAGCCCAAACGTTACCCTGCTGCTTGCGCGTCATGAAGAGGGCATGTGGCACAATGTGGCTGGCTCCCCAGGTCGTTACCGCATTGATGCCCTGCTTCAAATTGGTGGTGGTCAAAACCGACCAGCCCCCCGCCCCCATGAATTCGCACTCGTAGCGTCGTCCTTCAAACTCTGCAACGGATTGAGTCTCCTTGAAATCATGGACCTCATAGATCCTTAAGCCCAGCGCATCCATGCCGGGCAGGGAGAAGGCGCGTTGAGCTTTCATGAAGTCGCCCACTAACGAGGCCTGCCACGTCAAGCTCTCCTCCCAGAGGTTCCCGACATAGTACACCCCTTGTTTCGTCAGCCAGTCGTTGACTCCGGCAAAATATCCTGCATAAAGATCCGAGACCGCATCAAACCAGTCGAACCGGGCGCGGGCACTGACTCCTTCCACGTCCTCATCAAGCATCAGCGGCATCCACAACCGGATCTCCCGGCCGGTGTTGGCCAGGTAACGGGGCGCCAGAGATTCAGACCACGGCAATCCTCCTCCAATGCCATAATTGCCTTCCGTGTCGCAGATGGAACCCGGAATGGACTTGCCGAGCCGTTTCCCAAAATGTTCAACGTAGGGCTTATGTGCAATTTCGATGAAAGCTCCAGACAGTCGCGTATCCAAAACGTTGACGTCTCCGCCCATGATTTTGTTGAAGCTGTAAATCCGCCAGCAACCGTTCGTCGGCGCGGTCCAACTGAACTTGTCGCCTGAGCCGATCATTTGCAACGTCGCGCTGCAGATTGTCGCCAGATGATGCGGCCCCCGGCCGCCGGTCAACTCCGGTTTGACGAGATAATTCAGCTTCACATGCCGGCAGCCGCCGACCGGTTGCCCGTTGAGATACGCCTTTCCGCCGGCATAAACATCGTTGGTGTTGGACCACCAACCTAATTCTTTTTCCGGCAGACCGGCGTCAGGTATCATCGCCACATAAAGCTTGCTCCCGACGGGCAACGCTTCCGGAATCGGGAGCGAAATCCAAAAGTAAAAGAACGCGCTGGTCCGGATGCCTCCGTCAAAATGCCGGCTCGCGATCACTCTTCCTGCCGGGCCGTCCAGTCGCGCCTCGATCGTGAACCGGGCGTCGGAGGTCTCCTTCCAGCCGGCGGGCGAGACCAATACTTCCGCCAGCCGATCGCGTTCAATGGTCACCGTCTGACCCAGCGAAACCTTGCCGGACAGATCTTCCCGGGGCGGATCTCCCACGGGCGACCAGACCAGTTCAAAAACATTGCTGCAGACAGGAACGCGGAACCGGGCCGGATCCGGTCGTTGGTCGAGTTTGGCGGCCACGGTGAAAAACGATTCAGGTAGATCCGCCTTCGTTCCGGGAGAAACATCGGTGACTTCCCATTGCAACGATTCATTGGCCAGCTCTGGATGTTTCTGCATCACCCGGCCCGCCGCCCGCCCGCTTGGCCACATATACTCATCGGTATAGGTCACATAGCCGCCGTTCTTCTCGGTGAACGACACCACATCTTCAACCGCATCAAACCAAAGTTCTGACAGCCATTGATCCTTCGGCATGCTGGGGTGAGGCTCCATGACTTTGGGGCCCAAGATATCCGCCATGGACTGGTGAGAAGACAAATATCCGGGATTGAAATGCTGTGCGAGGATTTGACGCGTCATGCCCCTGATTTTTTCGCGGTCGATCGGCTCGTCCCAGAACCAATATAAGAACGGCGCGTAGATCATGTCCGGCTGAGCAAAGCCCTCACGCAAAACACCCCATGTCGCTGTCTGAAGCTGCCCATAATTCGGTATCGCCTTTCGATCCTCGGCCGCCGACAGGCTGGAGCCGGGGACAACAAGCATGACAAGGAAAATGAGAAGGCCTGTCACGGAAGTGCCAGTGCTGGTCGGGCTGCTCATGTCACATGTTTTGTGTCTTGCTATTCCCCGCCCGTGACTCGGAAGCGATAACTTCCCGAAGCAACTTGAACCTCAACCCGGTCCCCGTTCGCGCTGGCGCCAGAGATACCCTCCACTCCTTTGATATAGGCGCCTTTGGTCCAAACCGTCTTGCCGCTTTCCTTTATCGTGAGCGGACCCGTCACGCTGCCGGGCAGGCTCACCGTTGCGGAAGTGTTCGCGGGAATGGTCACGTCCACGACTAAAGCCCCCTTGCTCTGCTCCCATCGCACGGCAATGGTCCCGTGAATGCTGTCGTAGGAAGCCCGGGCCCAGGTCAGTCCCGCCCCGATATACGGTTTGATGACGATGTTCTTAAATCCCTCGCCCTGCTGGCCAATGCCCCCGACATAATGGAAGAGCCACTCGCCGACCGAGGCCATCAGATCGGGCATGCTAAACGAGTTCATGGCGGGATTCTGAAAGCCCTTGTCCGGAGTCCAGCCGTCCCACCTTTCCCAGGCGGTGGTGGCGCCGAGCTTGACCGGATAAAGCCAGGAGGGATAGGTGTCCTGCAGCAGCAGGGAATAGGCCACGTCGTTGCGTCCGTATTGGCTCAGGACGGGCAGCAAGGCCCGGGAACTATGAAAACCGGTCGTCAAGTGTCCGGCGGAGATGGTGGGATTCTTGCCCTGCGCATCGGGAAAGGTCTGCTGATGGCTTTTGTTCAGGATGTCATTTGCCAGATGGGAGACTGCCAGGGATATCTTGTTGGTCGGGATAAATCCGTAATACAACGCCAGGGCATATTCCATCTGGCTATCATCTCGAACTACGCCCTGAGAGGACACATACGCGTTGTCAAATGCCGTCTGCATGTTGGCGAACAGAGTGCGATATGCCGCCGCGTCAGTCGTCCTGCCGATGGCCTCCGCCATCTCCGCCATCATTTTCACCGAGGCTCCGTTCAACAGCGTGTTGAAGATGTCGGCGTTACCTTCCCGGTTTTGGGTGATGGCCAGCCAGTCACCGTAGCCCACAAAATTGGTGTCAGC
>JBAXTC010000230.1:0-9917 GCA_037130375.1 Verrucomicrobiota bacterium
CCACCAGCACCAGTTCCCCGCAGCCCTGCGGGAGAGGCTGGTTCGCCTGTTTGGCGGGTGCGGCTTCCGCGGCGTTGCTGGCAGGCAGGAAGATCTGGAAATGCGTGCCGCGCCCGAGCTCGCTCTGGACGTTGATGAAGCCGCCGTGACTCTTGACAATGCCCATCACCGTGGACAAGCCCAGCCCCGTTCCCTTGCCTATTTCCTTGGTGGTGAAATACGGATCGTAGATCCTATCCAGGTGTTCTGGCGAGATGCCCTGGCCGGTGTCCGCGACGCTCAAGCACACGTAGCGCCCCGGCCGGGCGCCGGGTGTCAGCCCGGCGAACAACTCGTCCAGTGCCCGAGCGGGCCTGGAGGAGATTGACGCCGAGCGGTTCCAGGACGGCTTCCAGGGCCAGCAGGTTTTCCGGGCGGTCGTCCACGAGCAGGAGATTGATTTTGGATTCGATGATCTTGGGAGTAAGCATAGTGTTGATTAGCGATTAGCGAGCTAAGATTCAGATTGTTTACATAGGTTTTCCCAGTTCGCAGCGTTTCGGAGCCATGGGGCACTGGCCGCAGTTCTGGTCCGTCTTGCGGTAGATCTTGTTGCGCGGGTCCAGTTCCTTGAAGCAGGGTTCGTCCGGTAAGAACTTGAGCGATTCCTTGGCGCCCAGGCCGAGGATGCCGAACATGACCAGGCTCTGGTTGAGCAGCCGGCTCACGCGCGCTTCGAGTTCCTGGTTGAAATAGATCAGCACGTTGCGGCAGAGGATGACGTGGAACTCGTTGAACGAGCCGTCGGTTACGAGGTTGTGCTGGGTGAACAGGATGTTCTTGCGCAAGCCGGCGTGGATAACGGCGCTGCCATACTTGGCGGTGTAATACTCGGAGAAGGACCGGGTGCCGCCGGCATGCACATAGTTCGTCGTGTAATCCTTCATCCCGTCGAGCGGGAAGACGCCCGCCGCCGCCTTCTTCAGCATCGCCGCGTTCAGGTCGGTGGCGTAGATTTTGCACCGCTCATAGAGACCTTCCTCCTGCAACAGAATGGCCAGCGAGCAGGCCTCCTCGCCGGTGGCGCAGCCCGCCACCCAAATGCGGAGGGACGGATAAGTGCGCAGCAGTGGCACCACGCGGGTGCGAAACGCCAGGTAGAAGGCTGGATCGCGGAACATGGCAGTAACGTTGATGGAGAGGGCCAGCAGGAAACGCTCCAGGCAGTTGGGATCGTGCAGCACGCGGGCCTGCAAGTCGGAAATGGTCTCCACTTTCTCCACGCGGACGCACTCCTGGATACGGCGCTTGATCGAGGCCGGGGCGTAGTTGCGGAAATCGTAGCCGCTGTGCCGGAAGACGGCTTCCAGCAGGATCGCAATTTCGAGGTTTTCCAACGCGGGATTCATGGACTTGTCTCCGGCCCGGCCAGCTCTGAGAAGTCCGGGTAGTATTTGGGCACGCATTCCGGGCAGAGGCCGTGGCTAAACTCGGCGGCACTGTGCCTGGTGATGTAACTCTCGATCTGGCTCCAATGCCCCTGGTCATCACGGATCTTCTTGCAGCCGACACAAATCGGCAACAGGCCGCTCAGGGTTTTGACTTCGGTGGCGAGTTTGGCGCGCTCCTGTTCGGCCCGGTCCCGCTCGACCAGGGCCTCCAGCAGGGCCTGATTGGCCAACCCCAGAGCTCTGATCTGTTCTTCCCGAGCCGCTTTCAAACGGTAAAGGTCCACAAACACCCGCACCTTCCAGCGTAGAATGTCCGGGACGATGGGCTTGAGCATGTAGTCCACCGCGCCCGCCTCGTAACCTTTGAACCGTTCCTCGCCCGTCACCGCCGCGCCGGTAATGAAAATAATGGGCACCTCCTGCGACCGCTCGCGCTGGCGGATCATGCGAGCGGTTTCAAAACCGTCCATCAAGGGCATCTGGACATCGAGCAGGATGACCGCAAACTCGGTCTTGAGGATGTGGCGCAAGGCGTCCTGGCCAGACTCCGCCAGAACCAGGTTCTGGCCCAGCGGCGCGAGAACCGCTTCCAGAGCGGCGCGGTCTTCGGCGCGGTCATCGGCCACGAGAATGTTGGCAAGGGGGGAATTCATAGGGTATTTTTGCTTTTAGATTCTTGATTGGCGATTGGGGTGAAACCGGCACGCGGAAAAAAATGGCCAGAACGAGGCGCTTGTGCGATTATTCCAATGGATTTTATGAACATCGGACGAGAGCTAAAGGCTAAGCGGACGGACATTCTTCGTCTGGCCGGCCGGCATGGCGCGACCGATGTGCGGATTTTTGGCTCGGTTGCCCGCGGCGAGGCCGGTTCGGATAGCGACGTGGATTTCTTGGTGAAGATGGCGCCTGAACGCAGTTTGCTGGACCATGTGGCGCTCTGGCAGGATCTGGAGGATCTTCTAGGCCGCAAAGTGGACTTGGTCAGTGAAAAGGCGCTGCATCGGCTGATGCGAGACCAAATCCTGAAGGAGGCCGTGCCGCTATGAAGAATCCGGACCTGTACCTGGTCCACATCGAGGAATGTCTGGCGAAGGTCCAAGCCTACACGCGCGAGGGGCGGGCGGCGTTCCTGGCCGACACCAGAACTCAGGAGGCGGTGATTCGGAATTTCGAGGTCATCGGCGAGGCGGCCAAGCGATTGGCCCCGGAATTCACCGTCCAATATCCCCATGTTCCTTGGAGGAAGATCGCCGGGTTTCGCGATATCCTCATTCACGCCTATGACCGGGTGGACGTGGAGGAAGTTTGGAACATCGTCGAACGCGATACGCCCGGTCTGGCCGGGCAAATCCAGACCATCCGCGACCACTTGACCCGTCAAAGCCAACCTCCGCCAACGTGCGCTTGAGGTCGCGTTTTCGGTTTTAGATTCTTGATTGGCGATTGGGGTGACACCGGCAAGAGATGGAACAGTGGGAAACCACGGGGAATGATGGGCTATGAACCAAGTCTCCAAGGAACGCCTGGCCGTCCGATGGGGCCGAGTCAGCCAGCAGACGCTCGCGGAAGTGGAAGACCGGGTGCGCATATTGCTGGGATTGTGAGGCTGCTGCGTTTTGCTTTTAGATTCTTGATCAGCCACTGGGCGGGGGCCTGCGCCACGCGCCGTCAATCGCCAATCGCAAATCCCAAATCTAAAATCCCCAATCACCGGTAAAGCCATACTCGCAACAGGGCCAGCAGTTGGTCCGAATCCACCGGTTTGGCGAGGTAATCGTTGGCGCCGGCCTGGATGCATTTCTCGCGGTCGCCTTTCATGGCTTTGGCCGTGAGCGCGATGATGGGCAGCGACTTGAACTTCGCCTGCTTCCGAATCTCCTTCATGGTCTCGTACCCATCCATCTCCGGCATCATGATGTCCATCAGAATCACCTTCACATCCGGCGTCTGCTCCAGCAGAGTCAACGCATCCCGGCCGTTCTCGGCGGTGACCAGCTTCATCCGGTGCGCCTCCAGGACGGTGGTGAGCGCGAAGAGGTTCCGCACATCGTCATCCACGGCAAGAACGGTTTTACCTTCGAGCACGGCGTCGCTGGTGTGGAGTTTATTGAGAATTTGACGTTTCCCTTCAGGCAGGTTCCCGGTCACGCGGTGGAGGAACAGGGCCGTCTCATCGAGTAGCCGCTCGGGCGAATGGACGCCTTTGACCACGATGGTCTCGGACATAAGCCGAAGCTGGGCCTCCTCTTTCCTGGTCAGTTCCTTGGCGGTATTGATCACCACCGGCATCTGGCACAACTCCGGCCGTTTCTTCATTTCTTCGAGCACCGTGAAACCGCTGATGTCGGGCAGAATCAAGTCCAGCACCATGCAGTCGAAGTGCTCGGCCGCCAGCGCCTTTAACGCCTCGGCTCCGGTCCCAACGGCGGTGACGACCACGTCGCCGTTGCCAATGAGATCGACGATGCTCTGCCGCTCGTCGTCGTTGTCTTCCACCACCAGCAGGTGACGGACGCGCTGCTCGATGAAGGTCACGATTCTATCGAAGGCCCCATCCAGCGCCTCCTTGGTGATGGGCTTGGTGATGCAGGAGATCGCGCCGTGCTCCAGGCCGTACCGGGTGTCAATCTCCACCGAGATGACATGCACGGGGATGTGCCGCGTGTTCGGGTCAAGCTTCAGCCGGTCGAGCACCGTCCACCCGTCAATGTCCGGCAGGCGGATGTCCAGGGTGATGGCCGAAAACACGTGCCGGCGGGCCAGCTCCAGCGCGTGCTCGCCGCTGGCGCAGGTGACCCCCTTAAACCCTTTCTCGTGCGCCGTCTCGAGCAGCACGGCGGCGAACTTCGGATCGTCTTCGATAATCAACACCACCTTGTCGCCGGGAGCCAGGTGGTCGCGGTCGTCCTTGGCGGCTTGCAAGTCTGGATTTGCGATTTGCGATTGGGACAAGGGTTTGGTCGGGGTTTTAGGCCGGATTCCCTGACCCGGCGTGGTTCTCTTGGGTGGCGTTTCGCCGCGTGATGGCACGCGGCCTGCCGGGGCGATGTCCGGTTCGGGTTTGGCCGTCTGCGGCGGCTGATAATTCAGCGGCAAGTAGAGGGTGAAGGTGCTGCCGATGCCCACCTGGCTGGCGGTCAGGCGCAGCTCGCCGCCCAACAGGATGGCGATCTCGCGGCTGATGGCCAGGCCCAGTCCGGTGCCGCCATACTTGCGGGCGGTCCCGCCGTCCGCCTGCTGGAATGCCTCGAAGATGATCCGCCGTTTGTCCGCCTGGATGCCGATGCCGGTGTCGCTGACGGAGAAGGCGATGACGCCCTTGGCCCGGTTGAGGTGCTTGTGGTCGTCGCTCCAGCCGCTGCTGGCGAGGCTCATCTTCAATTCCACCTTCCCCTTCTCGGTGAACTTGAAGGCATTCGATAGCAGGTTCTTCAGAACCTGTTCGAGCCGTTTCCGGTCGGTCTGAATCGCCGGCGGCACGTCCGTCGCGGTCTCGACGTCATACTCGAGTTTCTTCTGGTCTGCGACATGGCGGAAGTTGCGCTCGGTCACCTCGGCCACGTCGGCAAGAACCACAACGCCGACATCCAGGGTGGTCGTGCCGGACTCGATCTTGGAGAGATCGAGAATGTCGTTGATGAGGCTGAGCAGGTCGCCGCCCGCGTCGCGGATGGTGCGGGCGAACTTGACCTGTTTTTCGGTCAGGTTCTTCTCGGAGTTTTCCTCCAACTGCTGCGAGAGAATCAGCAGGCTGTTGAGCGGAGTGCGCAACTCGTGCGACATGTTGGACAGGAACTCGGATTTGTATTTCGAGGTGAGAGCCAGTTGGGTGGCCTTCTCCTCGATGGCAATGCGGGCGTCCTCGACCTCGCGGTTCTTGCGCTCCACCTCGAGCTTTTGTTCGTTGAGCAACCGGGCCTTGTCCTCGAGATCCTCGTTGGTCTGCTGCAGCTCCTCTTGCTGGCTCTGGAGTTCCTTGGTGAGGGACTGCGACTGCTTGAGCAGTTCCTCGGTGCGCATGTTGGTTTGAATGGTGTTGATCATGATGCCCAACGATTCCATGAGCTGATCAAGAAAGTTCAAGTGAATCTCGCTGAACTGCTGAAACGACGCCAGCTCGATGACCGCCTTGACCGCACCCTCGAAGATGACGGGCAGCACGACGACGTTGGCGGGCGTGGCCTCGCCGAGGCCCGAGCCGATCTTGACGTAGTCGGCCGGCACGTTGGTCAGCAGGATGCGCTCCTTCTCGAGGATACACTGGCCGATGAGGCCCTCACCGGATTTGAACTGGTTCGAGAGGTTCTTGCGCTCGCGGTAGGCATAGCTCGCCAGCAGCTTCAGCAACGCCTCGTCCTGTGACGGTTCGTTGATGTAGAAGACCCCGTGCTGCGCCCCCACCAGCGGCGCCAACTCGGAGAGGGTCATCTTGCAGACCTGCTGGAGGTCGCGCTGCCCTTGGAGCTTGCGCGTGAACGTGGCGAGGTTGGACTTGAGCCAGTCCTGCTCGGTGTTTTTGGTGGTAGTCCCCTTGAGGTTGCGGATCATCTCGTTGACATTGTCCTTGAGCAACGCGATTTCGCCCGCGGCCTCGACGGTGATGCTGCGGCTCAGGTCGCCCTTGGTCACCGCGGTCGAGACATCAGCGATGGCACGCACCTGGGTGGTGAGGTTGGCGGCGAGGCGGTTGACGTTGTCGGTGAGATCGCGCCAGGTGCCGGCGGCGCCGGGCACGTTCGCCTGGCCGCCCAGCCGCCCTTCGACGCCGACCTCGCGGGCCACGCCGGTGACCTGCTCGGCAAAGGTGGCGAGCGTGTCAATCATGTTGTTGATCGTGTCCGCCAGGGATGCGATTTCGCCCCGGGCCTCGACGGTCAGTTTGAGTTTGAGGTTGCCGTTGGCGATGGCGGTCACAACGCGGGCGATGCCGCGGACCTGGTCGGTGAGGTTGGTGGCCATCAGGTTGACGTTGTCGGTGGCACCCTTCATCAACCGGCGCAGCAGCGGGACCAGTTCGGTGTGCATCCGGCGTTTGCATACGTAACCGGCGGCCCCGGCGGCTTGGGCATCTGCCTGGTAGGCGGACTCTTCGAGAATGGTCACGATGACCACCTGCACGTGCGGCGCGCTGACCTTGATGCGCCGGGTGGCTTCGATGCCGTTCATGCCAGGCAGTTTGAAATCCATGAGGACCAGCGCTGGCGGGCGCAGGGCCACCAGATCCAACGCCGCTTCCGCACAGTTGGTTTCCTCGAAGGTCCATTCGGGAAAGAGCGGAGCCAGCCAGGCGCGCATGGCCGGACGCAGTTCCTCATCGTCCTCAACCAGCAGTATGCAGGAGTTATTCATTGGTCATCAAAACCCAAGGAAGGGTAGGCCCAACCGCCTGCCCTGTCTGTCGGGGAAGTCGGACAAGTGGCGTGGTGGAAGTCGGACAAAGACGCTTGACCGCTGAACCAGCTTTTCCAGTGTGGTCAGGCCGTGGCGGAGGGCGAACTTGACCAGGCTGGGCATGTCGTGCAGGTCCAGCTTGAGCATGAGGCGGCTGCGATAAGTTTCGACGCTCTTGACCGAGAGGAAAAGCTTGAGGGCAATCTCCGCGCTGGTCCTGCCCTCGACGACCAGTTGCAACACCTGCCGTTCGCGCAGACTCAGCAGTTCCAACGGGCTGCGCGGGCCGGTTCCAGGCTCCGGACGCGTGAAGTCGTCCATCATCTTTTCGGCCAGACCAGAGCCGAGATAGCGGCGGCCCGCTTGCACCGTGCGTGTCGCCTCCACCACTTTGGCCCCCGCGGATTCCTTGAGCACGTAGCCGCGCGCGCCCGCCTTTAAGGCCCGCTGAACGTGTTCGACGCTGGAGTGCATGGAGAGGATGACGACCTTGGAGGCGGGAGAGTCCTGGCGGATTTGCGCGGCGGCTTCAATGCCGTTCAACTCGGGCATGGCCGCGTCCATCAGCACTACGTCGGGCCTGAGCGTTTGGGCCTGGCGCACGGCCTGAAGCCCGTTGGCCGCCTCACCGACGACGCAGAGATCGCCCTGGCCCTCCAACAGGAGCCGCAGGCCCTCCCGCACCATCGCGTGATCATCGGCTATAAGAACACGGATGGGCATACATTCAGCGGGCCATTTCCACAAGGATGCGCGTGCCCTGGCCGGGAGCGGATTCCACCTCGAGGCTCCCGCTGGCCGCCGTACCAGCGCAGGGCCGCGAGGACGCCGTAGTCGTCCAGCACCGGCGGACGCAGTTCCGCCATCACGTCCCGCGTGCGCTCGGCGGTTTCGGCCACCAGCCGCTGGCAGTCGTCCAGCCGGGCATGCATGGCCGCGGCCGCTTCGGGCGGCACCTGGCTGCGCACGAAGTCCAAGCCGATGCTAAGCAGGGTCAACTCCTGGCCGATCCGATCGTGGAGTTCCAAGGCCAGGCGGCGGCGCTCACTTTCCCCGGTCTCGACGAGCCGGGCGGTCAGGGCCTTGAGCTCGCTGTGGTGCTGGCGGGCTTGTTGCAGGAGGCGGGCGTTCTCCAAACCCAGGGTCAGCAGGTCGGCCACTTGCTGAACGATCTCCAGGCGCGGCGGGGCGAAGGCGCCGGGGACGTTGGCGCCCAGGTTGAGCGAACCGATCACTTCCTCTCGGACGACCAATGGGAAGTTGACGAAGGCGCGAACCCCTTCGGCCTGGAGAACTTGATACACCTCCCCTTTCAACGCCACCGCCGCGAGGTCGGGCACGCTGACGCGCCTGCCCAGGCGGAGTTCCTCCGCGAATTCCTCCAGCGGAAAGCGTCGCCCCACTCCGAGACCAGTCTCCGCCACGCTCCACGCTGCCAGGACGGCCGCTTCCCGCAACTCCAGACCAAATAGGCACACGCAGGCCCTCTGTCAGGGGACCAACCGGACCAACTTGTCCAAGGCCGCTTCGGCAATTGCGCCCAGGGACTGGGCCGCCAGAATTCCCTGGTCCATCTCGTGCAGGATTTGGAGGCGTTCGGCCTGCAACCGCAGCGCCTCCTCCGCCCGCTTGCGTCCGGTGATGTCCTGCTCCAGTTTGCGATTGACGCACTTCAACTGTTCCGTCTGGTGCTCCAATTGGCGGATGAGCACCGCGTTGTAATGCTTCAGATAGACGACATCCTCCTCTGCGGGCATGGCCGCGGGCAGACGGGCGGGCGCGCCGGCCAGCGCCTCGGCGCCATCGGCGGCGGTGACCACCTGGTAGCTGTCACGTTCCAGAAGGAGCCGGAGCACGCGAAGATTGTTCTCGCTATCGTCCACGATGAGGATGGTCATAAACAGGAGAGGTGGAAGGTGGCGTGGTGGCCGGCAAGGTGCGCGGGAGGGTGACCGGCGGCGCAAAGAGCCGGGCGAAGCAGGATGCCAGCGCGGGTAGAACTATCGCAGGCGAGGTGGGAACATTTGGTTGCCTCGCCGATTTGACTGCTCCGTGGTTGCTCGCTTTGTTTCACCGCTCAGGCGCACCCTTGGGGCGCATTAAGAAGGCTTGCGGGCGGCAAACCAAGTGTCAAAGCAATTCGGCCAGCGGTTTCGGCGCGGCCATTGACGAAGTCCAGTTGGGCCGCTCTGGGAGGATGGTTGGGGGCAGCCGGTAGGCGTGGGCGGGACAAATGGCTGGCGGCGCTGCCGCGTGTGAAAACTCACACGACAGCGCACGCCGGGAAATCAAGACCCGTGCCAGCCAAGCCAGAGGGTAGAGAATGGAGCAGCGTTCGGCCAGAGGTTTTTATTTCGCCGTGCTCGACGGCAGGGTGGTTTCAAGAAATCGTAGCCGCCGACGGCAGTCGGCGCTAACACTCCGATAATCGAGGAAAAGTGCGCCGACTACCGTCGGCGGCTACGATTTTGCAGGTTCTTGAATCCGCCCTGGCTCGACGGTCGCAGGGATACCTCTTTCAACTGCTGGTCGGCGTCCAGTGCTTTGCGAAGCTGGCCGCCCGTCTTCCCGTCTTCTTATCCTCGCCGCCTTTCTTCCACGGCTTACCCAGTCCGCAGGCGCTGCTTTTCTGCGCCTTGAAGCGCCGCTGGAGTTGACGCCACGCAGGGTTCATGCTGTTTGTCATCCCTGAATGAAGCCGAGCCTGACCGACACCCTGTGCACCCGCTGCGGACTTTGTTGCGACGGGTCGTTGTTTGCTGATGTGGAACTGGCCAACGGCGACGAAGCCTCGGCACTGGAAGTCATGGGGCTGGAAATCGAAGACGCCGATGAGGATGACGGCGGGCTGTTGGTGCAGCCCTGCGGAGCGTTGCAGGAGAAACGATGCAGCATTTATCCGCATCGCCCGGATTGTTGCCGGACGTTTGCGTGTCGGTTGCTACAGGAGGTCGAGGGCGGCGCGGTCGGGGTCGAGCGGGCCAGGGAAAAGATTGCGGAGGCGTTGAAGCGAGTCGAGCGCGTCAAGGAACTGATCATCCAGTTGGGGACAGGCGCTGAACCTCTGCCATTGAAGGAGCGCTGCGTGGAGGC
>JBAXTC010000231.1:0-9889 GCA_037130375.1 Verrucomicrobiota bacterium
GGGACCGGTTCGGGTCCGGCGACCGGAGCCTCGCCAACCACGGGTGGTGGGGCCAGAGCCGTGGCAGGAGGCGGAGGGGGTGGCGGTGGCGGTGGCGGTGGCGGTGGCGGTGGTGGCGGCGGGGGCGCAGTCAGTTCAGGATGGGCCTCTTTGAGCTTATCTTCGAGATACTCGGCGGTAATTTTATCCAGAGAACTGGAAGCGACTCGGGCACCGACAATGCCCAATTCTTTGGCCATGGCGATGACATCTTTGCTCGTCAAGCCGAGTTTTTTTGAAATGTCGTAAATGCGAACGGGCATATTTCTCTAACTCTTCGGGCCGTGATTGCTTCGCAGCCTTCATAGGCTCGATCTTAAAACGTAAGAATCTCTGACATTGGCTGTGCGATCAAACGGAAACGGGCGTCTCACCGATTTTGAGCGTGCGCCGGGCCGCCTCAGCCCGTGCCGCTTCCATAATGGCGCCAGCCTGGTCACCCAGTTGGGGTATCCCGGCCAGATCGCTTTCATCGGCCTGCAACAAAGCTTCCAGGCGTGTCAGACCATGATGCACGAGGACATCCGCCTGCTCGCGAGAAATCCCGGAGATCGTCGCCAGCGATTCGACGGCCTCGGCCACCTTCTCATCGAAACCCTTGGTCACCACCACTTCGGGCTCGATGTCCACCTGCCAACCGGTCAGTTTGGAGGTGAGCCGCGCATTTTGGCCGCGCTTACCTATGGCTAACGAAAGCTGGTCCTCGCTGACGGTTATCCTGACTCTTTTCCTGGTTTCGTCGATCTCGAATGCTTTCAACTTGGCCGGGGCCAGTGCGTTGGTCACAAAATTCCTCACATTCAAGTCCCAGCGGATTATATCGACCTTTTCATTGTTCAGTTCCCGGACGATATTCTTGACCCTTTGACCGCGCAGTCCGACGCAGGCACCCACAGGATCGACCTTTTCGTCCCGGGTCCAGACTGCCAGTTTGGTGCGAAATCCGGGTTCACGGGCGATGCCCTTGATTTGAATGGTGCCATCGTTAATTTCGGACACTTCAAGCTGAAACAGCTTGATCACGAAGCGCGGGTCGGAGCGGGACAAGATGATGTCCGGCCCATGCGGGCCTTCTTCGACGGCTTTGACGTAACAGCGAATCCGCTCACCGATCTGGTATTCTTCAGTAGGCACGCGTTCGCGGTTAGGCAGCAGGGCCTCGTATTTGCCGAGGTCCACGATGACATCTGAGCGGTCGAAGCGCCGGACAGTTCCGCTGATGATTTCGCCGACGCGGTCCTTGAACTCAGCGAAAATGAGCTGTTTTTCCGCACGCCGAATGTGCTGCATGAGGGCCTGCTTGGCATACTGGGCGGCGATACGGCCGAAGCCGACTGGGGTGACTTCGACCTCGACCTCTTCGCCCACCTGGGTCTCCGCCTTAATCCGCCGGGCCTCGTACAAAGAAATCTGGTCGTGCTTGGACATGACCCGTTCCGAAACCACCAGTTTGGCAAAGGCCCGGATGTCACCGGTTTTCTGATCGATCACCACGCGCATTTCACGGGCCGGTCCGACGGCGCGTTTGGCAGCAGACAACAACGCCTCCTCAACGGCCGCGGTCAGGACATCACGGTTGATGCCCTTCTCGCGTTCCCAGAATTCCAAAACTGCTAAAAAGTCGGCGTTCATACTTCAATAACGGCTTCCCATTGGGGGAACAAAAAAGTCGGCAGATTAAGCTCTTCCGACTTTGGCGGGCTGGCAAACCAGCAATCTAGACCGTTCTATCATGCAGATTAGGATTCTCGTCGAAAACAGTCAAGCTCGATTTCCAGCCTCTCTGCGGCCAAATCACCAAAGCGAATTCTTTTGCAATTTGCAGCCGCATGTTTCAAGGTGACTGGATGACGCAACCGCTTGCGCTCGTTATATATGAAAGGTTACTGCCGGGCAGTCAGATTGTCAACCGGCTGCAGGATTTGAATTACCGCGTGCAAGTCATTGCGGACGCGGGCAGCCTGGTGGAATGCGCGGAACGGGTCAGCCCCATGCTGGTATTGGCAGACCTTGAATCCACACGTAATAACGTCTGCGAGTCGCTGGCGCGCCTGAGACAAAACCAGGCCACCAAGCACCTGCCGGTCATAGCTTTCGGCGGCGACAAGGCAGCCGGCCTGCAAGCGGCGGCACGGGCGGCGGGGGTGACCCTGATTGTCGGTGAAGCGGCCATTGTGAACCATTTGCCCCAGTTTCTCGAGCAGGCTCTGCAAGTCGAGTGATCCCCGAGACGCGTTGAAGTCTTCTGGCCCGCGTCTGAGTCTTTCAGTCAGTTTACCGCTCATCACTGTTTTTGGAGGTTTCATCCCTTTGATTTGGGGTTTTTTGGGTTGGCGATCTGTTCAGGAGCCGGTTACGTTCGGCTATGGCCCAGTCCTCAATCGAGCCGATCTCGAGTTTGTATGTCCACGTGCCGTTTTGCGCGCGCAAATGCTCGTACTGCGCCTTTTATTCTGAGGCTGCAAGCGGTGAGCTTATCAACCGCTACGTTAGCGCGCTGATCCGCGAGTTGGAGATGGCAGCAGCCGACCTGCGGCCGCGGACGATTTTCTTCGGCGGCGGCACGCCGTCGCTGCTGAGTCTGCGACAATGGGAAGAAATCCTCGGGGCGATGGAGCGGCTGAACCTGGCTGGAGCCAGCGAGTGGACTGTGGAATGCAACCCGGCCACGGTGTCGCTGGACAAGGCCAGGCTGCTGCGGTCCGGCGGCGTGAACCGGCTTTCGATGGGGGTGCAATCGTTCAACGAGGCATTGCTCGACCGTCTTGGGCGCATCCACACCCGTCAGATGGTCTTCAAGTCGTTTGACACATTGCGAAAGGCCGGCTTTGACAATCTGAACCTGGACCTGATGTTCGCCATTCCCGGCCAGACCCTGGCCGTGTGGGAGGAAACCTTGAGCGAAGCGACGGCGATGGGCAGCGAACATCTATCGAGCTACGAGGTCATTTACGAAGAGGACACCGCACTCTACGCGCAACTGCAGGCCGGCGAGATTGATGCTGATGAAGATCTGGCGTGCGCCATGTACGATGAATTGGTCGAGCGCGCGACGGGTGCCGGCTTTGAACAATACGAAATCGCCAATTTTGCCTGTAACGGCCCGATCAAGCCCCAATCATCAGCCAACAACCTCCCCTTCCGCGCTTGCCGGCATAACGTCAATTACTGGCGCGGCGGCTCGTTTTACGGCCTCGGTCCGAGCGCGACCAGCTACGTTCGTGGGGTGCGGACGAAGAACCGGGCGAACACACTCACCTATTGCGAGCAGTTGGAGCTTGGGAAACGCGCGATTGAGTCAAGCGAAGCGCTGCCGCCGCTGGCTCGTGCGGGCGAGACGGCGGCGTTTGGTCTGCGCATGGTGGCGGGCTGGTCTTTCGAGCAGTTCATCGAGATTACCGGTTACGATTTGCGGGATGAGTGGGCTGCAGACCTGGCCCAGCTCGTTCAACAGGGCTGGGGCCGGCTTGCCCCTGGCTTCTTTCAGCTCACATCGCAAGGCTTGCGGTTCGCTGATGCCGCCGCTCAGCTATTTCTCCGTCCGGAAGCGGGCGAGGATGGAGCCACCAACTCGCAGGAAGCAACAGCAGCACCCCGGTAGGGATCCCTTGTGCTCCCCACGCGCATCCCATGTACAGGGATGGCGCACGAAACCATTGCTCATTTTGCCAGCATCATCCGTCTATGCCATCTTCTTGGCGCCAGCCTCCTCGCCCAGGGCGGCGAACCAAACGGTGTTGCCCCATTCACCATGCAGGAGGTTATCTTTCAAGAACTCACCTTCGCGCCTGAGGCCGGCCTTTTCGAATAGGCGGCAAGCGGCAATATTCCGGCTGTCAGATGAGGCGCTGACCCGGTGGAGTTTGATTGCTCCGAGGCAAAACTCGATGAGCGCAATAAGCGCTTCGAGCGCGAAACCTTTCCGCTGGAAACTGCGGTTCAAGTAAATATTGAGTGTGGCTTGAAGTCGATGGGGATCGGTTATCGTCAAGCCGAGATAGCCGATGAGTTTGCCAGTCTCCCGGGCCTCGATTCCGAGGCAAAACATCTGGTTGGGCGTCGTGAGCCGGACATGGCTGTCGCTTTCCAACCAATGCAGTATTTCGTCTTCCTCGAGGGCGCGACCTCCGGTGAAGCGGAACAACTCTTCATCCGACATCAACTCCATCAAATCTTTCCAATCACTCGGGCCGAACCTTCTTATGACGAGCCGGGGGGTAGTAATCGGCAGGGGGATGCTTTTCCCGGCGTCGCTGCCATCATCCGGGACAATGAGGCTTTCCAAGCAACTGGGGCAGCCCTGGACAGACCCGGCATTCTCCTGTGGGAAGGAAACCGGGTCGCCGCAGTAAGGGCACTTGAAATCAATGAAGGTCTCTTCGGTAATCATAGCTGCAAACAGATGGCAGGAACGTGTTTGGCGTCGGTTGATTCTTCGCCGCAACCCTTGCCTGGGGCACGTGCAGAAAGCCGGGCAATTATTAGTCCATCAAGGAGCTCATGTCACCTACCGGGCGGGTGAAGGTGGCTTTGGCAGGCTGGACCACCAGGGTATCGGCGGTCTTGGGAATACTTTTGGAGATCGCAGCGGCGGGCAGGGCGACCACGAAGAAGACTGAGCCAATCACGGTTGCGATGAGGCAACCTGGGCGGACCACGATGACATCGGCGATCACCTCCAAGGGACCGGAGTCCGAGGACGCAACGCTGGTAGTGACGCTGCCGAAGCTCAGCGCGAGGACGCATATCAAAGTCAAAAGTTTAATTTTCATCTCTGACACCATTGAGCGGCAGCAACCGCGTTCTGTCCACTACATTTTCACCTTTTTCGCATACCCTTCTGGGTGGATTCAAGAAACCGTAGCCGCCGACGGCAGTCGGCGCTGATCTCTGTAAACTCTGTAAATGAAGAAAAGTGCGCCGACTGCCGTCGGCGGCTACAAATTTGTGGGTTTTTGAATCTGCTTGCTAACTTTTGTCCAACCGCGCCAGGAATTCCTGCGCGAGCAACTCGTACGCTGCGGCGCCGGTGCTGTACTTATCGTAGTGGATGATGGGTTTGCCGAAACTCGGCGCTTCGGCCAGACGGGTGTTGCGAGGGATGAGGGTCTCGAAAACCCGGTCGCCGAAATGCTGCCGCACTTCACCGACGACCTGCTGGGAGAGATTGGTGCGGCTATCGTACATGGTCATTACCACGCCCATCAATTCGAGTCTTGGGTTCACGCCCTTGTCGTGCAACTGGCCCATAACCCGGTTGAGCATGGAAACGCCTTCCAGGGCGTAGTATTCGCACTGCAACGGGACGAGCACCCCGTCGGATGCCGCGAACGCATTCAACGTTAGAATTCCGAGGGAGGGAGGGCAATCGACGAGCACGAGGTCGAACCGCTGGGATTCGAGGACTGGCTGCATCGCCTGGGCGAGCCGTTGGAGGTGGTTGTCCAAGCGCGGCAATTCAATATCGGCGCCGCACAAATCGACTTCGCTCGGGATAACCTGGAGCCCTTGGAAGGCGGTGGGCTGAATTTTTTCCAAGAGGCCGCCCTGGCCCAGCAGCGCGTGATAAGCGCTGGCGCCTTCGATCTTTTCCAGGCCCACCCCACTGGTCGCATTTGCCTGCGGGTCGAGGTCGAAGAGCAGCACACGGCGGCCGAGGGCAGCGGCACAAGCTGCCAGATTGACGGCAGTCGTGGTTTTACCCACGCCGCCTTTCTGGTTGGCGACAGCAATGACTTTGGTTGGCACGCCGGTGGTTTAATGAAATCAACGCTCAGATTCAAGTTTTCGTGTTCATCGAAGCCGAATTGATTTTGTGCTGCGGAGAATACTTTCGCTGGATTTTATCTCCGATTGGCTGCATTCTATTGTTATGAACTTGATCCTCTCGACCCATAACGTGACTTTGACTAAAGCCATTGAAGATCACATTATCAGCCGAATCAACAAACTGGAGCACCTGAACCGGCGTGCCATCAACGCGCGGGTCACGCTCGAACATGACCAGACCAAAGCGCCCGAGCGGCAGTTTTCCTGTTCGATACGACTCTCGCTTCCCGGCCCGGACTTGTTTGCGGAAGATCTCGAAGAGGACCTTTACGCCGCCATCGACCTGGTCGCCAAGAAAATCGAGCAACAAATCCGCAAGCGCCATAATAAGAACAAGGCTAGCAAGCATAAGGTAGCCTCCCGCAGCAAGCTCAGCCGTCAGGAAAAGGAGCTGTGAAGGGGCGGTTGGCTTAGGGAACCGAGGGTTGAGCGCCAGGCGTTTCGAGCAGAACCACAAAGATGGCTGCGCCGCTTAGTTCTCAACGTTCGACCCTCAGTCCTCAGCTTATTCTGCGCGCGCGCATTGTTTTGCCCGTGTCGCAGCCACCCATCCGCGACGGCGCGGTATTAATTTCTGGCAATCGCATTACTGCCGTCGGGCGGTGGCGTGAGGTGTCCCGGGGCAGGCGACTGGAGGCGGTGGACTTGGGCGACGCCGTGGTAATGCCCGGCTTGGTGAATGCCCACTGCCACATGGATTACACCGACATGACCGGGCAGCTTCCGCCACCGAAGGTTTTCATTGATTGGCTGAAGGTCATTACGGCAACCAAAGCCGGTTGGAGCTACTCGGATTATGCCCAGTCATGGCTGCACGGCGCGCGCATGCTGGTGCGCAACGGCACCACGACTGTGGCTGACGTTGAGGCCTTGCCGCAATTGTTGCCCGAGGTTTGGGAAGCGACACCCCTGCGCGTGTTCTCCTTTATCGAGATGATCGGCATCAAGCCGCATCGCCAGCCGAGCGTTATTCTGCAGGAAGCGGTCAACCGCATTGACTCGCTCCAGGCTTCACGGTGTGGCACGGGGCTTTCTCCGCACGCGCCCTACACAACGGTGCCCGAGTTGCTGCGCTTGAGTGCTGAGACGGTGCGGCGCCGCAAATGGCGCATGACCATGCATGTCGCCGAATCAGCTTTGGAGTTCGAAATGTTCGCGCGGGGCCGGGGCGAAATGTTTGACTGGCTTGAGCGCAGCGGGCGCGACATGTCGGACTGCGGCAAGGGGTCGCCAGTCCATCACTTGGAGCGCTGCGGCGTCCTGAGCGAGAACCTGCTTGCAGTCCACGTGAACTATCTTGGGAAGAACGACGCCACGTTGCTGGGCAGACGCAAGGCGCATGTGGCGCATTGTCCGCGCAGTCACTCTTATTTTCGTCACGAGCCTTTCCCGTTCCGGCGCCTGGCCAAGGCGGGCGTGAATCTTTGTCTCGGCACCGATAGCCTGGCCAGTGTGTATAAGACTCGAGGGCAAACCGTCGAACTGAGCCTTTTCGACGAGATGCGCGCGCTGGCGGAAAGGGAGCCATCAATCTCGGCCAGAAAGATGGTTCGCCTGGTCACACTCAATGGGGCGCGCGCCCTGGGTCTCCAAGGGCAGATCGGCGAACTATCTGCTGGCTCGTTTGCTGATCTCATCGTTCTCCCGTTCGCTGGGGCTTCGGCGGAGGTTTACGAGGCCATTCTCGGCCACAGGGACGCCGTAGCCGCCAGCATGATCGACGGTCAATGGGCCATCGCCCCGGCGCTGAAGTAGCGCAGATGTTTTATCTGCCGTATCGCAGGTTGATAAGCTGCTGATTCAACGGCACGACGGACGCGCACAAAGAATGAATGATTTCGACCATGAACTGATTCAGCGCCTGGACAGGCTTCGCGAGCAGGGGCTGTTTCGCGAACTGCGACGGATCGATTCGCCTCAGTCACCGCGTCTCGAGATCGATGGCAGGAGGCTCCTCAATTTTGCCTCGAATGATTATCTGGGGCTTGCCAACGAGCCGGTGCTCAATCCTCTGGATTTCGGATTTCGGGTTTCGGATTTCGGATTTTGAGTTGATGCACCCGCTTGCCACATTGGACCACCGCCACCTCTGGCATCCGTTCACCCAAATGCGCGATTGGTTAGAAAACGAACCGATCGTGATTGTTGAGGGGCACGGGGCGCTGCTGAGAGACGCGCGCGGCCGGGAATATCTGGATGCCAACTCCTCGATCTGGACCAATCTGCACGGACACAACCATCCCCGGCTCAATGCGGCTCTCCGCCGACAGTTGAATCGAATCGCCCACAGCTCGGCTCTGGGTTTTGGCAACGAGCCCGCGTCGTTATTGGCGGCCAGGCTGGTTCAAGCGGCGAACCCGACGGCCGCAGTTACAGGGGGGTCCCGGTGCCGTGTTCCCGAGGCCAGGATGCCTGGTCGAGGCGCAAGCCAAAACCCCGATTTGCGCAAAGTCTTTTTCTCCGACGACGGCTCCACCGCGATGGAAGTTGCGCTCAAGCTGGCCTACGAATTTGCCCGCCGCAGCGGGCGCGGCCAAGAGCCGAGGTACCTGACCCTAGAAGGGGCGTACCATGGCGATACAGTCGGCGCGGTATCGCTGGGCCACATCGATTTATTTCACCGGGCATACTCCGGCCTGCTGTTCAAGAGCGACAAGGTAATGGCGCCGTATTGTTATCGCTGTCCGTTCAACGGCGCCAAACCCGAGCGCGCCGATGCGCGCGAGTATCGCAAGTGCAATTGGGAATGCGTCAGCAAGCTGGAGCGGAAGTTTGAATCCCGGAAGAAGCGGGGAGATCGCTACGCCGCGTTTGTCTTCGAGCCCCTGATGCAAGGCGCGGCGGGCATGATTCCCCAGCCGGCGGGCTGGCTTGGGCGCGCGGCGGAAATCGCTCGAGGCCACGGCGCGTTGTTGATTGCCGACGAAGTGATGACTGGTTTCGGGCGAACCGGTGTCGGAGCGTCGCCAGCCTCGACTCCTTCCAGCCATCCCGGCGGTTCGCTCTGGCCAACCCACGCGTCTCACTTAACCCAGGCAACTCAATTACCCGGCTTTGCGCCCCCGCTGCTCTTCGCCTGCCATCACGAAGGCGTCCAGCCCGATTTTATGGCGCTCGCGAAGGGTTTGACCGGCGGCTACTTGCCGATGGCCGCCACTCTTACGACGCAAGCCATATTCGACGCGTTCCTCGGCGAATACCATGAGTTCAAGACTTTCTTTCACGGTCACAGTTTCACCGGCAACCAACTTGGCGCGGCCGCCGCGCTTGCCAGCCTGGAACTGTTGCAAACCAAGGCTTCCGTTCGCGCCCGTCGGCGGCTCGAGCAAACCATGCGCGACGAACTGAAGGCTTTGTGGAAGCATCCGCATATCGGCGACATCCGCCAGGCCGGCTTAATCGTCGGCATCGAGTTGGTCAGGGACTGGCGCGCCCGCGCGCCTTTCGAGTTGCGGGAACGCGCCGGCATTCGTGTGTGCGAAGGTCTGGCCAAACGCGGGGTGTTGACGCGGCCCATCGGGAACGTGGTGGTGATAATGCCGCCGTATTGCACGACGCCGGAGCAGGTGCGCCGAATGGTGGCGGCCTTGGGCGAGGCGGTTAAGGGTCTGTGAATCATAGGGCGACCGGGGATGATACAGATGATTCGCAGTTTATCCATGCCCAAGTGGCGTAGATCCCCTTGGAATCACGCTGCTCGCAGACTTCGAGCGGGACATTCAGATAAACCTCGATGAAGTGGCCGGGGTCCAGGCTGTGGCGGATGGCGTCGCCGTCAGCGCGATAGGGGGAGATGAAGGCCGTGATAAATTCCCGCCAGCGGCTAGGGTGCCTCGATTGCCTGCAAGCTGTATCCCCAGGGGGAAAGTGCGCGCGCCTGGGCCAGAACCTCTTTCGCGGTCACCCGCCGGGTAAACACCCCTCGCCTTGCACCGCAATCCCTTCTTTATCCGTGTCATCCGCGATGGTATGAGTTTTGTCACCGGGGCGCCCTGGAACACTCAGGACGCAATTGCAGAAC
>JBAXTC010000232.1:0-9850 GCA_037130375.1 Verrucomicrobiota bacterium
CTGTCCGCTTCGGGGTTGACTGATCTCCGGGAGCGGACAAGAATGTCCGCGCTCGAATTACCCAGGGTGGTGGTTTTGGAAAAATCTGAGATGCGCACTGATCCTAAACGGGAGCCAATCCCGAAGGGATTGTATCTCTCAGCCCAGGGTAGTCTCGCGGACTCGGTTGCTGGGCTGGAGGACACAATCCCAAAGGGATTGCAGAACCACCGGTCTTTCCTCTTTCGCGGCCACCCGCCGGGTGAACACCCCGCAATCCCTTCTTTATCCGTGTAATCCGTGAAATCCGTGGTTCCAACTGCTGTTTTTAGGTCTAATTCCCATGAAATCGCGGATTACGCGGATACAGAAAAATGGCCGCAGGGGCGGACGCACTCAACTACCGTTTCTGAGCAAGCAACCACTTGTACAGTTCGGGGTTGTTGTAGGTTTCCGTCCAGCAATCGTGTGTGGCTTCGGGATATTCGGTGAATTTAACTTTGCCACCGGCCGCCTTGATGGCCTCGACCATTTCCCGGGAGCGCTGCACCGGGACCACCGGGTCTTTTGCACCATGAAACACCCAAATCGGCAAACCGGCCAGCTTTTTGGCATCCGCTGGGTCGCCCCCGCCGCAAATGGGGACAATGGCCGCGAACCGTTTGGGGTATGCGGCAGCGAGCGACCATGTGCCGTAGCCGCCCATGCTCAGGCCGGTCACATAAATCCGGCTCTTATCCACCCGGAACTTGTGCATCACATCGTCCAGGAGAGCATTGAGCGTATCGCTGTTCCAACCGCGTCCGGGGCTCTGGGGAGAGACCAGGATGAAGGGGAAGTCGGGTTTGGAGTCAACGATCATGGGCGGGCCGTGGATCTTCACTTTGGCCAGGTTCGTGCCGGATTCTCCCGCGCCGTGGAGGAACAGCATGAGCGGCCAGAGTTGTTTGGATTTTTCGTAGCCTTGCGGCAGAAACAATAAGTAATTGATGTTTGCAGTCACGGTGATTTGGGCTTGGAAACGTTTTTCCTGTTGAACCGAGGTTGCCGGCAGCTCCGCTGCCAGAGCGGAGGCTCCCGCCAGGAGCAGGGTCGGAACCAGGGACGATAGACGATATTTCATAAGTTCTATTTGTTAGCTGACTTTTCCATTTCGCACAAGACCCCAATCATGCGGTCGATGACAAAGTCCACAATCTCGTGACCCGCGATCAGCGGCAGCTTGGTGAGGACGTTTGGCGGACAATCCGATTTGTATGTTTGCGCGCTGACATCAAGCCCGCGCTCGACCAGCAGTTTCGCAAAGTCGATTGCGGCCCGCGTATCTCCAAAACGCAGGCAGCTCAGGTGTCGGGAGCCGTCCACGCCCGAGACGCGCTTTGGGAATTGGCTGACCAGTTTCCGCAGCCGGTCTTCGTAATAGTCGCCGACCTGGCGAGTCACCTCCTTATTAGCGAGGGCCCACCGCATGGTGATCAGGTAGGCCAGAGCGGCCAGTTCCTCCTGCCCGTTGGTGACCAGCGCTCCGAATTGCGGAAGGCTGTCGAACGCCGCGCTGAACAGGACGCGCGAAGCGGCATATTCGCCGCCGGGAAAACCTTTGCCAATGACCACGAACGAGGGATGCAGATCGTATTCGCGGTGGAGAAACAAGCCCGGCGCCCAGAGGCAGGATTGGATTTCATCTGCTACGGTGGCCGCGTCGTGCTGGCGGCACAGCTCGTAGGCCCGGTGAAGGAACTCGCGGGAGAGCCGGCGGCCGCCGTAGTTCATCATCACAATCTCGTGGAAAAAGGCGGCGATCTTGCAGTTGTCCCGCTCGTCGTTCGCAAAAGCCGTTTCGAGATCGGAGAGCGAATCAGGCCGGATCGCGGCCACGCGGAACCCGCGTTCCCGAGCCGCCTCGTAGAGATCCGGCCACATGCCGCGCATCATCTGGGTCAGCACGGTCGTGCCGTGATAGTTCGCTTTGAGTTCGCCATCGTCGTTGCCGATGACGAGCAGCACGGGAATGCGGCCATGGTATTTGGGCGGCGGCATCGTCTCATCGGGGCGATAGAACCGGGCAAGAACGAGCTTGAGGGCCGCTTCGGCCGCCAGGCTGCCGGTTTCGAGGTTCAAGACCCGGTTGATGACATCGGGAGCGGTCGAGCTGAGGACGGTCTTAAGCGCGCCGGCATCCCCTGACTGAAGGCCGTTGACGCTGGCCACCAACTCTTCCTCGAGGCGGCGGGTTATGAAGCCGCGCGTGTTGTTGTGCGTGGCGTTGGGAATTCCGAGCCGGCGGGCCCGGTCAACCAGCCCGTAGCCCGGAAACGAATGTCCCAACGGCGCGTGATAGTGCTCGCTCTTGGCGATGAGGTAAAGCCGTCCGTCCTCGCCGATCCGGAAGCAGCCCAACGCG
Source organism: Verrucomicrobiota bacterium (assembly GCA_037130375.1). Taxonomy (GTDB): domain Bacteria; phylum Verrucomicrobiota; class Verrucomicrobiia; order Limisphaerales; family UBA8199; genus JAPLUA01. The sequence continues at coordinate 2,384 of JBAXTC010000232.1, forward strand.
CTCAAAGGGGCCGCACTGACCTTTGTGTGGGCCTCAAACTGTCGCGTGGTCGCCCCGGAACGTGTCACCGCCAGCCGCGTTCCCACTTTATGTCCGACCATCGGCAACAACTGCAAGAGGCGGCGCTCAAAGGCTTGGGGAAAAAACTCCATGCGCTTGAAGGCCACTTCGACCGCCGCCGCGGGATTTCCGCCGGTGAGCATTGCATGGTTGGCGCAAACCGCCCGGATGTAATCCTCACCGCACAAATCCGCCAGCGACAAGGAAACAGGTTGGAACGACGTTCGGGTGAGTGGTGCGGTTCGGCTGATAGAATGGTCGGTCATATTTGGCTGCATAATGAGTTATGGCTCGTCAAGCGTGTTGATCGGCATCCCACGCTATCCCTCCCCAACGATCACGGTGGTGCTGTTGCGCTGTGACTCGAGGGCGGCGGTGAATATCTGGTGACTGAGTGCCGTCTCCTCGGGTTTAACACAACCGGCGAACTTCTTGAGCGGCTGGCCGCGCACCAGTTCGTATAAAAACGCCGCCCACATCTGGAGAATCGAGTCACTGAACCCGAACTCGAAGATCGGACCAGTAATCGCCTTGAAGGCAGGCTCGTAACCGGTCTGGACCTGTTCCCAGACCTGCTGGCCTCCCGGCGTATAGCGCATCATCTCGAGTAGCCGCGGGTTGGCGCTGGACCATCGAGCCGAGGCGCGAGTGCCCAGCACTTCCGTGTACCAAGTGTTGCGATGCCCGGGCGCGATCCGTTGGAGCTTCACCGTCCAGGGAAAAGGTTCTCCGGTCACGGGGTCCACCGTCTCCATCAGCAGCAAGCTATTGTCCCAGGTCGCACACGGGACGAGGTTGCCCTGGCTATTTTTGCGCTGCTTAACGATGTTGGATAGCACGGCGCGCACGTTGCGAGGCCGCCAGCCGGCGCGCAGCGGCACATGCAGCGCGTGCATGCCCAGGTCGCCCATCACCCCATATTCACCGTTGAACTCGATCATCCGCTTCCAATTGATTGGCTTGTTCGGGTCCAGATCGCTCGAATGCAAAAAGCCGGTATTGGCCTCGATAATCTGGCCAAAGGCATTCTGTTCGACAAGGTCGCACAACCTCTGCAGGCCGGGAAAGAAAGGAAACTCGGAGGAGCACCGCACAAAAACCTCAGGATGCCGCCGAACGACCGCCAGAATCGCGTCGTTGGCCGCCTGGTCAATCCCGAAGGGCTTCTCGCCCATAAGATGCTTTCCGGCGAGGATGGCAGCGCAATAGATCTCACGGTGGAGATGATGGGGCACAGCCACATAAACCGCCTCGACTTCCGGATTGCCGAGCAGTTCGCGATAATCCTGCGTGGTTTGGGTGAGGGATGGGACGCTTTCCTTGAACCATCGAAAGGCGGCAGGACTGGTATTGCACGCAGCAACGATCCGGGGTTGCGCTTCGGCTTCGAGTAAATGGCACCACCGGGCGGCCGCGCTGGCGAATTCGCGGCCCATCAGGCCGCAACCAATGATGCCGAAACGAATGGTTCTCACAGTTTTTCTTTGGGCAACGGTTTTTGTTTCCGGGCCACGATGCCTGCGATCAGGCGGGCGGCGTTTGAGTGAAAAATCATCTCGATCTCCTCGCGCGCGACAATGCCGAGATCGACGCAGGCCTGTTTGATCGCCCGCAAGTCTTCATACATGAACAGCGTGTAGCCGGCCTCGACCTCGGGCGGCTCGCGGTCGCGATTGAAATGGAACGGGTGGTTGGTCCGGTTGACGTAGGTTCGCTCGCCGTATTGCCGCCTTCCGCGCATGTACATCACGGGGTTGTCCGAACCATAGAGGACGCGCCCTGGGCCCAGGTATTGCAGCGCCACCCGATGGCACACAGGGTTCAAGACCGCCGAGGTGTCGAACAACACACCGGGATCGTCCGCTAGTTGCGGCAGCGCCTCCAGCGCGTGCGGCTCCGTGTAGCAGCGTCCCAGGTGGGCGATCACCAACACGATGTTCGGGTAGCGCCGGCGAAGCTCGCGGATTTCACGCACGTTATCCGGGTGGCCCAGGCGCGCCGCTTTGGGAACGTGCAGAGTCACCCAGGCATGGCGGTCGTTGACCACTTCGAGCACGTGATGCGGCAGGAACTCGAATATGCTGGCTTCCAAATGCCGGTCGCGCGTCTCGCGATCAAGGCTGATCATCGAGTAATACGGTTTGACGCCGATGACCCCGGGGGCATCGAGCAAGCCCGCCACCTTATCCTGGGACCATTGCGGCCGAATCATCGCCAGGCTATACCAGCCGCGACGGTCGCACTCCTGCTGGACGTAAGAGTTTCCGCCATCGAGGTCGAAATCGAGGTCCGGCAGGCCAAAGGCGACACAGGTCAATTCCCGGTTTGGGAAAACGGTGCGATAGCAATGCTCGGCGGCCGGCGCAGCAATGGGTTCGAGCACCTCGTTGACCCAATATTGGCGGCGCATGGTATCGGTCATCGGATGAAGCCGGAACCGCGCGTCCATGATGTGCGTATGCGCGTCGAGCATCCGGCGCGGCAGCCAATCCTCCAGGTGTTCGGCCCAGAACGCGCGGTCCACCTCGTGGTAATTCCAAATAAAATAGAGCGGGGTCGGCTTCATGGTGAATTGGCTTCGAGCAAGGGCAACGAGCGCAGATACTCTTTGAATTGCTGCTGGTAGAGAGGAACGTCAGGTCCGGGCTCGATACGGCTTGTCGCCGGCGCCATTTCCTCGGCCAGCGCCGCAAGCGACGTGGCGGGTTCGCACAACCCGCGGGCGATGATGACCGCGCCCAGGGGACTGCCCGCGCGATTGCCGACGCAGGCCAATGGAAGTTCCGTAACGGCCGCCAGCATCTGCGGTGTCACCCGGCTGGCTGCGGCGCTGCCGCTGAGCACCAGCCGCTCGATGGGCAGGCCGGCGTCGTGCAGCAGGTCTATGTGCCGTTTTAACTCGAAGGCCAGACCCTCAAGCACCGCTCGAACGATATGGCCGGGCCGGTGGGATAGCTGCAATCCCGAAAACCGGCCTTTCGCTTCGTGCCCGAGGCCGGCGACGCCCGATGCCGTCAGGAACGGCCAGCAGCGGAGACCATCGCTGCCCGGCGGCGCGGATTCGAGCAGGCGATCAATCTCATCACCTCCCGCTCGGTTGTGCCCGGTCAACTCCAAGGCCCAGGCCAGCGTGGAACCGCCATTGACCAGGGAAAGAATCTGTCCCCAGAGCCCCTCGACAATGTGGTGGCAGACAAATGCATTTGGCGTGGCGGGCGCCCTCAGACTGGCGCTGATGGCCAGCAACACCCACGCGGTCCCGGTGCCGACCATCACCGTGCCTCCCCGCACCGCCCCGGCGGCAAGCGCCGCGGTGTATTGGTCGTGAACGGCCGCCGAGACGGGGATGCCGGGGCGCAGACCGGTTTCCAGGGCAAACGAAGGCAACAATCCCCCCGCCGTCTCTCGCGCGGTCAGGAGGTCAGGCAATTGGCCGTGCGTCACTCCCAGGCGCCGCAACAGGTCCGGGTCATAATCCCGTCGGCCGGGATTGTAGAGCAGCGTCAGCGAGCACGAAGTGCCCTCGTGAGCCGGACGGCCACACAAGCGGGAGACGATAACGTCTCCGACGAAGCCGATACGGTTCGACGATGCCAGCAACCCGGAATTCTCCTGCCGCAAACGCAGCAGTTGGCCGATCGCCAGGCCGGCGCGACCGCGACCGAGCCGCTGTGCGAACCACGGCTGACCGAGTTCGGCATCGAGCGCCTCATCGAACGGAGCCCCACGCTGGTCGAGCCAACTGATGACCCGGCCCAGGGGCATCCCCTGCGCATCGAGCATCTGCAGCGCTCCGCCCTGGCTCGAAACTCCAACCGATTTAATGCCGGAAACATCGACAGAGCGAACCGCATCCCGCACCGCGGTCCGCGTGGCGCTCCAAATCTCCTCGATGTCCTGCTCCACGCCACCATTGCCCATCGGGAACAGTCGCACGGCGCATGAACCCTCACTCAGTTGGCAACCCGCGAAGTCAGTGACCAGCGCTTTGACGTTCGTAGTGCCGATGTCCAGTCCAAGCAGCATAAATCAGACCTCGCAGTAATCCGCGCCCAGCAGTCCGGCGGCAAAGCGCAGGCGTGGCCGGGCATCTCCACAAAACACGGCGTTGTGATGCGGACCGCCTGCATTGGCATAAGCGGTCAGGAATTGGCGGACGTTGCCGCTGGACGGTTTGAGCTTCGAGTGCGGCACGCAAAAACCAGGCAGCGGACCATAATCTTCGAGCGTGGCCGCCGCGGCAATCAGACGCCACTTGCCGTTTGGGCCGCAAGTCAGGGCGGCAATCGTGGCCGGCCCCGGCTCGAAGCTGGTGACCAGCGCCAGTTGGCGGCCCCGGGTGCGGGTAATCGGCGCAGGCCGGCCCACAAGTGGAATCTTGCGATCCTGCCGCGCCATCGCAGTGTTAGCCTCGCCCATGTGGCTCAGGAACAGGCTCTCGCCCGCAAAGTCAATTGTGAATATCTCGGAGAAGCTGGCCGGCGGCTTCAGCCAATTGAAGAAGGCGGTCGCCGCGGCGGCGATGAGATCCCCCTCGCCGCCAAATCCAATACCTTCCGCCATCAACCGGCTCGCCGCCACGAAGGGCAGCGTCTGGGTGCGCTCATCTTCACCAAAGGCCATGAACTGGTAGGTCAACGCATTCAGTCGGTGCTCGGCAATCATGCCCCGCAAGGCCAGCTCCGCCCGGGCCGTGAGGGACAAATCCGCGTCGGTCAGGTCCAGTGCCACGTTATAGCTCTGCCGGTATTCCGCCACGAGCCGCGCGACCTCCGCATCGGACGCCGCCGCCGAGCGCTTGATATACTCCTCCACCGTCAGGTTTGTCCACGCACACCCCAGCGTAGCCGCCATCTGGGTCGTATCCACCGCAAAATCGCCCATCCCCGGGAACGGGTAACCGAGACTGCCGATTCGGGCCGAGCGCAGACGTGTCACCGCGGCGGCGGCGGCGAAGAAATCGCCCAGCTCCTGCAGGCCGGCCGGGTCATTGTCCGGGCTGGTGACATAGTGGAACGGAACGCCACTGCGGGTCAGGACGTTCGCCAGATCCTGCGTGCCGTGGACGCCGTGGTTATCCACCATGTTGGCGAGTGTGAACGTCTGATCCACGGTCCAAAGCTCCTGTGTGTTCCAGATGAGGATGGGCAGGCGCGTGCGCTGCAACGCCGGCAAGGCCAGTTGGCTGGGCGAATAGGTCGCCAGGATTACCAACAGCGCATCGACGCGCGCGGCCTCGAATTCCGCCACAGCGGCTTCAACGTCTTCCCGCCGAAACACGGCCCGGGAAAACCGGACGTCGGCTTCCCGTAGCAGCGCGGGAATCATCGCGCGCCGCCGCCAAGCCTCCCGCGACCCGCGAAGGTCAGGCAGCAGCGTCTCGTAGAGCTCCAATGTCAGGGCCAACAGCCCGATCTTCGGTCGCACAGTCTGACTCATAGTTTCATTAAGGTTTGCCTGCCGCCGCTCCGGGCCCGCCGAATTGGAACCAGATGACATAAACATATAATGCCGCCATGATGCCAATGAAAATGCACCACCACAGCAGCAAACTGCGGATGCCCCGATTCCGTTCGCGCTCGGATTCCGGAAGCTTCGCCACGTCCCACGACCAGATAATCCCCCGGATGCGCTCCGGGTCCGGGGGCCGGGTGAGCAGTGAAACCACTACGAGCAACAGCATCGAAGTCAGCCACACCAGCAACGTCCGGTTCAGCCAGTTGTCAAACGGCATCAGCCAGGAAACATGTTTGAACAGGTAATACTCGACAAACGCCGTGTAAGGGAAGCCGAAGATGAGCACGAATGTTGCCGCCGCCGCTGTCGTTCGCCGCCACAAAACCCCGAGCAGGAACACGGCGGCAATCGGCGCCGCCACCCACGCCCCGACATTCTGGATCAGCAGGAACACACCGAGCTGCTGATGACTGAACCAGACCGCCAGCACGGTCGCCAGCACCAGAATCGCGAACGCGCTGAGCCGCCCGACCCGCACCAGGTGTTGCTCGGACTTCCCGCGGCCAAAAAACGGCTGGTAGAGGTCCATGGTGAAAACCGTGCTGCTCGAATTGAGCACCGAGCTGATATGGGACAACATGCCGCTGGCCAGACCCGCCATCACCACCCCGCTCAAGCCTGCTGGCACCAGCTCCCGCACCAGCAACGGGAATGCCTGGTCCGTGTCCTTCAGACCCGGAAACAGCTTGAACGCCACAATGCCGGGAATCACCACCAATAACGGCAGCAGAATCTTCATAAAACCCGCAAACACCACACCCATCCGCGCGTCCCACTCGCTGCGCGCCCCCAGGCATCGTTGCACGATGAACTGGTTGGTGCAGTTGTACCACACACCCACCGAGATGAATACCGACCACACCCCGAGCCACGGATACTACTTGTCCGTGATCGGATAGATGATCTTGAACTTCTCCGGCATTGCCAGCATCAGCTCGTGCAATCCCCCCACCCGATGCAGCCCGATGAGCGTGACGATCAGCCCGCCGAGCATCATGACCACGAATTGCAGGAAATCCGTCCAGGCCACCGAAACCAACCCGCCGTGAATCGTATAGCTACCCGCCAGCACAGCCAGGCACACGATGGTAACCGTCTCGTTTAATCCGAACATGCCGTGCATCGCCTTCCCCCCGGCGAGCATCACCACCGCCATCTGCGCCACGATCCATAGCACGAGGGAACAGACCGCAAACAAATAGCGGCACGTCCGGTTGTAGCGCCGTTCGAGAAACTCCGGCATCGTGTAAAGCCCGCCCCGAATGTAATACGGCAGAAATATCCAGATCAGCGCCGAAAAGGTAAACCAGTTCCCCCATTCCCATTGCGCCACCACAAATCCCACCGCATACGCGACGCCGATCATCCCGATGAAGTGCTCCGTGCTGATGTTGGCTGCGATAATGGAGCCGCCAATCGCATACCAGGGCAGCCGGTCGCCGGCCAGGAAATAGCCCCGGGCATCAACCGTCTTGCGCCGTGCCACCCACAGACCCAACGCGATGTTGCCGGCCAGATACACTGCAAACAGGACGAAATCGACTCGGTGAGTCATAAACGTTTCCACTCAATCATATCTGGCTCAAAAGACATCCCGCGCAGGTTTGCGATTTTTGTCCGAGCCGTCAACGAATTCCATGAAAACACGCTACAACCAGCGCGGATTCAACAAACCGTAGCCGCCGACGGCAGTCGGCGCTAACTCTGATGACCGAGAAAAAGTGGGCCGACAACCGTCAGCGGCTACAAATGTTGGATTCTTCAATCCATCACGGACCGAAGCGCAGCGCGGATTCAACAAACCGTAGCCGCCGACGGCAGTCGGCGCTAACTCCGATGACCGAGAAAAAGTGGGCCGACAACCGTCAGCGGCTACAAATGTTGGATTCT
>JBAXTC010000233.1:0-9830 GCA_037130375.1 Verrucomicrobiota bacterium
TGGCGCGCGGCCCTGCGGGCGAACTCAGCATCGCCTGAATCGCCCCTTCCGTCGGCCGGCCGGGCACGCCTTTGTCCGGCACTTCGAGGACCGACCTGTTCACGGGCACGATCGCAGCCTGGTTTTGCCATTTTAGCATGAACTCGTAGCGCAGCCGCCAGGCGAAGTGGCCGATATACTGCAGGTCCCCGCCCGGCGGTTTCGCCGTGAACACAGTCCAGAAGCGGCGGTCCATGATGACAAGGAAGATGATGCCCCGCTCGCGCTTGAAAGTGAGCACCGCGGCCGCAGTGGACGAACCGTAGGTCTGCGACTCAAAAAGACTTTTCTCAAGTTTCTTCGCCTTCGCGGGCAAGACCGTCGAACTGTTCTTCGAGCTGCTTGACGGCACATCGACCAACGCCACGCTCTCCATCGCTGCCATGCGGCTCTACCAGATCGACCTGCCGCATTTGGACTTTGCATCCCGCTCCATCTTAGTGTAAATGTTCCGTCCCGCTGTTGCGGGGCTGTTTATGAAACCCGAAGTGGAAATCTACGATACGACCCTGCGCGATGGCAGCCAGGGCGAAGGCATCAATTTTTCGGTGCTGGACAAGCTGCGCATTGCCGAGAAGCTGGATGCTTTCGGGATTCATTACATTGAAGGCGGCTGGCCTGGCTCCAACCCCAAGGACATCGAGTTCTTTGCCGAGGCGAGACGCAAGCGATTCAAGCACGCGCGGCTGGCGGCTTTTGGGTCCACTCGCCGGAAGGGCGTCGCGGTTGAGAGCGACGATCAGGTGCGACTGTTGCTCGAGGCGGAGACGCCGGTGGTGACGATCTTTGGCAAGACGTGGCTGCTGCACGTGAAGGAAGTTCTCCGCACGACGCCCGACGAGAACCTGGCCATGATCGGCGACGCGGTGCGGTTTCTGAAAGATCACGGCAAGTTCGTCATTTACGACGCCGAGCATGCCTGCGACGGGTACAAGGATGACCCCGAATACGCGATGGCGACGTGGCAGGCGGCGGAGAAGGCAGGCGCGGATTTCGTGGTGCTTTGCGACACGAACGGGGGGACTTTGCCGCGCGAGGTGGCGGCGATCACGGCTGCGGCGCGCGGGATGCTCACAACGAGCATCGGCATTCATACCCATGACGACATCGGGTTGGGCGTGGCGAACGCGCTGGCAGCCGTCGAGGCCGGGGCAACGCATGTGCAGGGCACGATCAATGGTTACGGCGAACGGACCGGCAACTGCAACCTGACGAGCGTGATTCCGAACCTCGCTCTCAAGATGAAGAAGCGCTGCGTGTCGGAGAAATCGCTGGCGCAATTGCATGAGCTTTCCCAGTTCGTGGACGAGATCGCCAATTTCCGGCACAACCCGCGACAACCGTGGGTGGGGCAGACGGCTTTCGCTCACAAGGGAGGGATGCACGTGAACGCCGTGCAGAAGGTGGCGCGCAGCTTCGAGCACATTGATCCGACGCTGGTAGGCAACCGGCGACGCGTGCTGGTCAGCGATCTGGCGGGCCGGAGCAACATTGTCATGAAGGCGCAGGAACTGGGCTTCTCCGTCACGAACGACACCCCGGAGTTGAAGACCATCCTGGCCCGAATCAAGGAACTGGAGCACGAAGGTTTCGAGTTCGAGGCGGCGGAGGCCTCGCTCGCCTTGCTCATCAGCCGGGAACTGCAACACAAGAAGCTCCCCTTCGTGCTGGATGGCTATCATGTTTCCATGCGCCGCGATGGCCCCGGCTCGGTCTGCGAGGCGACGGTTAAGGTGCATGTCGGCGATCAAGCCGCGCATACGGTCGCCGAGGGTGATGGCCCTGTGAACGCACTCGATCGGGCGCTGCGCGCCGCCCTGGTGAAGTTCTATCCGAACCTCAAGAAAGTGATGCTGAGCGACTACAAAGTTCGCATCCTCGAGTCCGCCACCGGCACGAGCGCCCGAACCCGGGTGCTGATCCAGTCCACGGACGGCAAAGAGGAATGGGGCACGGTGGGGGTGGACGACAACATCATCGAGGCCAGCCTCCAGGCGCTGGTGGATAGCATGGAATATGCCCTGATGCAGAAATGAGCTGCCATGCCTGACATCCCCAAAGCTTACGAACCACAGTCGGTCGAGGAGAAGTGGTATGACTTCTGGCTGAAGCAGCATTGCTTCGTCGCCAATCCCGCCTCGACCAAGCCGGCATATTCCATCGTCATCCCACCACCCAACGTGACGGGCATGCTGCACATGGGCCACGTCCTGAACAACACGATTCAGGATATCCTCGCCCGGAAGGCGCGCATGGACGGCAAGGAGGTGCTATGGCTGCCCGGCACCGACCACGCCGGGATCGCGACGCAGGCGGTGGTGGAAAAGGCGCTTCGGAAGCAGGGGCTGATGAAGCACCGCGAGGACCTCGGCCGCGACAAGTTTCTCGAACATGTCTGGGCCTGGAAAGAGAAGCACGGCGGCATCATCATCCAGCAACTCAAGAAGCTGGGTTGCTCGTGCGATTGGACACGCGAGCGGTTCACGATGGACCCTGAATACTCGAGGTGCGTTCAGAAGGTCTTTGTTGAACTTTACAAGAAGGGCCTGATTTATCGCGGCAAGCGAATGGTGAATTGGGATCCGGCGGCCCGCACGGCGCTCTCGGACGAGGAAGTCGAGATGACCGAGACCAAGGGCCACCTTTGGCACCTCAAATATCCGCTCATTGACGAAAGCAAGGCCGGCTCCTCGCCTGCGGTCGATGCCAGCCAATTCGTGATCGTCGCCACCACCCGCCCCGAGACAATGCTCGGCGATGAAGCCGTGGCGGTCAACCCGGCCGACCCGCGCTACCAGAGGCTCATCGGACGCAAGTGCCTGCTGCCCTTGCAAAACAAGCCCATCCCCATTATCGCTGACGAGTTCGTGGACCCGAAGTTCGGCACCGGCTGTGTTAAAGTGACGCCGGCGCACGACCCGAATGACTACGCCATGGCCATGCGCCACAACTTGCCATTGACGGTCGTCATCGGCCCGGACGGCAACATGACCAAAGCCGCCGGCGAAGACTTCGATGGCATGGACCGCATGGAAGCACGCGAGGCGGTGGTCGAAGAACTCACCGAGGAGGGTCTGTTGGTCAAGGTCGAGGACTACGTCCACAATATCGGTTACAGCCAGCGCAGCCATGTGCCCATCGAGCCGTACCTGAGCGAGCAATGGTTTCTCAAATACCCGAGCGTGGAGCCGTCCGTAACTTGTGTCGAGCTTGGGGGAGCCCTGGACAAGGTTGTGCAGGTGGTAAATCTCGCCGGGCGGGAGCTAACGGGAAATGAGAGCATCATTCGGTTCCATCCCGAGCGTTGGAGCAAGACTTACTCGCACTGGATGCACAGTCTCCGGGACTGGTGCATCAGCCGCCAGCTTTGGTGGGGACATCGCGTGCCGGTGTGGTATCGGAGGTCAGAGGTCGGAAATCAGAAGTCAGAAGTCAGTTCCGATAAGATATGGTGCGACATCGAAGCGCCGCCGGACCCCGAGAATTGGGAACAAGACCCCGACGTGCTCGACACCTGGTTCAGTTCGTGGCTCTGGCCGTTTGCCACGATGGGCTGGCCGGAGCAGACGGCGACGCTCAAGAAGTTCTATCCCACCACCGACCTGGTCACCGGCCCGGACATCATCTTCTTCTGGGTGGCGCGCATGATCATGGCCGGGTACGAGTTGATGGGCGACCTGCCGTTCCGGAACGTCTATTTCACAGGAATCATCCGCGACAAACTGGGTCGCAAGATGAGCAAGAGTTTGGGCAATTCACCGGACCCGCTGGAACTTATCGCCAAGTACGGCGCCGATGCGCTTCGGTTCGGCACGATGCGGAGCGCGCCGCTGGGACAGGATGTGCTCTTCGATGAAAAAGACGTCGAACTGGGCCGCAACTTCTGCAACAAGCTTTGGAATGCCTGCCGCTTCCGCCAAATGCAGGGCGGCGAGGCCCAGGGCGAAATCGACCCTCAGCTCCTCACGAGCGATGATAAATGGGTTTTGCTCAAGCTCGACCAGGCCATCCGCGACATCACCACCGCCTTTGCCGAATACCGATTCAACGAAGCGACCCAAACGCTTTACCGCTTTTTCTGGGGCGAATATTGCGATTGGTACGTTGAGGCCAGCAAAGCGGTGCTGGCACGGCCCGCTGAGGCGTTAGACCCTGAAGGCCTCAGAACGGCGGACAGCCCAACCAACGCAGCCGACGCTCGCCGGGCCAACACGCTCGCTGTGATTGACTTCGTCCTCTCCCACACCCTCCGGCTCTTCCATCCTTTTCTGCCGTTCATCACCGAAGAGCTTTGGCACGGAATGAGTTATCACGAGGAGATGCCCGAAAACCAAGGCGGCCAGACCATTATGTTTGCGCCCTGGCCAAAGCCGCTCGACGAGGATTTCCGCGTCCACTACGGCCTGGATGATTGCCATCTTGTGTCGGTCAATGCGAAATATGAACTCGTCACCCAGGGCCGCAATTTGCGCCGGGAAGGCAACATCCCGGCAAGCAAGAAGGTGAAGTTCATCTTCAAACCGGCGGCCGCCTTGATCCCGCATGATGCCGAAGTGTTGAAGCTCCTGCTCAATGCCGAGACACTGGAAATTGATCCCGCTTACCAGCCAAAGAAAGGAACGCCGACAGTTCACTCAGGTCTGGGCGAGCTTTACCTGCCACTGGAAGGGGCGGTGGACGTCGTCGGCGAAAAGGCACGTCTCTCGAAAGAGCTCCAGAAGATCGAAGGGGAAATTGTGAAGGCGGAGCAGAAGCTGAGCAATCCGAACTTCACGTCGAAAGCACCGCCGCAGGTGCTCCAGGAACACCAGCAACGTCTCGCTGAATGGCAGGCAAAACGGGAACGGATAAGAAGCGGGCTGGAAGGCTTGGGATGATAGCTCCCAGGAAGTGAAGCTGGGGCACGCGAAGATTGAATACCAGGGAAGGCGCGAAAGTGAATCTAAAGCACGCACAAACCACCGCAGTAGCCGCCGCCAAGACGGTCGGCGCGCTCATGCGAAAACATCTGAACGGACCCAAGCGGGCGCACTCGGTCACGCAGCATGACATCAAACTCGAACTCGATGTCCGGTCGCAAACGCTCATCGAGAAGAAGTTGCGCTCGGCGTTCCCACAAATCGCGCTGCTGGGCGAAGAGGGCGTTCTGGGCGACCCGGAGAGCGCAAGCCGCTGGGTGGTGGACCCCATCGACGGCACGGTGAATTTCGCTTACGGCATCCCACATGCCTGCGTTTCGATTGCCTTGCAGCAGCGCGCGGAAACTGAGGGGGCTTCAGCCAGTGGCTACCAGACCATGTTGGGGGTTGTTTATGATCCATTTTGTGACGAACTCTGGACTGCCATTCGCGGGCGAGCGGCGCGCTTGAACGGCAAAATCATTCGTGTCAGCCAACGCCGCAAACTGTCCGAAGCAATTGTCTCGATTGGATTCGCCAAATCCCGCGAGAGCCTCGAAGCAACGCTGCCCTATTTCAACAAACTGGCGCATCGCGTTCGCAAGATTCGGATGATGGGCGCGGCGGCGCTGGGATTGGCCTATGTGGCGGCGGGACGCTTCGACGCCTACATCGAGAGCGGCATCCGGTTGTGGGACATCGCCGCAGGAGGGCTGATTCTTGAATGCGCCGGCGGAGATTTCTGCCACACGCCCATTCCTGGCGACTACGCCTATCGCATGGTCGCATCCAACGGATGCTTGCGGCGCGACCTGCAAATCCCCGATTAGAATAGTCTCCCCGCTCCGCCGGTCACGGTGTTCCGATGAACCGTCGGGGTCGAGCACGCAGCCCGTCCGAATTCCTGGATTTACGCTTCCGCCTGCTTCCCCAGGTCTGAATCCAGGCGCGTCTTCAACTTCGCCAAAGCTTTGGCGCGATGGCTCGACTGGTTCTTGGCCTGATCGCCTAACTCCGCAAAGGACTGTTCGCACCCGAGTGGCATGAATAACGGGTCATAGCCGAACCCGCCCTGGCCGCGAGAGTCAAAACCGATCCGCCCTTCGCATGTGCCTTCGAATAGCTCCGTCTGCAACTCGACTTCGTCCGCGCGGCAAACCGGCGAAGCCAGTTCCTTTTCTGAGCCGAGCACGGGTGTCAGCGCCAACACACAGCGAAACCGTGCCGTCCGCTTTTCCAGCGGCACATTTTTGAGCAGGCGCAGCAGCTTGGCGTTGTTGTCCGCCGTCGTCGAATTTCCCGGCTTACCGGTGTCCAGCGCGGCAAATCGCGCCGAATGAACACCCGGCTCGCCGCTCAGTGCATCAACTTCCAGGCCCGAATCATCCGCGAGCACGTACCGTTGGTCATCCCGCGCTCCCGACTGCATGCCCGAGACCTCTGATTTCAGGGTCGGGGAATCCCGAACCCACTTCGCCAGCGCGACCGCCTTCTTGGTCGCATTACCGGCAAATGTGCCGGCGTCCTCGATCACCTCAGGTGAATTGGAAACATCGTTCAGCGTCAGACAACGAAATCTCTCTCCGAGAATTGCGCGAATCTCTCCGACTTTGTGCAGGTTGCGGGTTGCTATGAGCAAAGTAATCATGCCGTGGAAACATACGAGCGATCATGCGAACAATAAAGCTCCGATGCGGCGACTACGATTTCTTGAATCCGCCCTGTCGCACTCTTGGTGGCCAATTCTTACATTGTTTGTCTGCCGGCTTTTTGCAATATTCCTTCGCTTATGGCATTCGGACGCAGACAATATCCATTTCATCTTATCGAGCCCAAGTGGCAAAACCGATGGGACGAGCAGCAGACCTTTCGGGCGTGGAACCCGGGCGAGACGCTGCCCGCCGACCATCCTTTCGGCCAACGCCACGCCAGCGCCAGACTCGAGGATTTGCCGAAATACTACATCCTCGACATGTTCCCCTACCCTTCGGGCGCAGGCTTGCACGTGGGCCATCCCGAGGGCTATACAGCGACTGACATCCTTGCCCGCTATCGCCGTGCGCGCGGTTACAATGTCCTGCACCCCATCGGCTGGGACGCCTTTGGCCTGCCGGCCGAGCAATACGCCATCAAGACAGGCCAGCATCCCCGAAAGACGACCGAGGCGAACGTCGCGACCTTTAAGCGTCAGATAAAGTCGCTCGGATTCAGCTACGATTGGAGCCGCGAACTTGACACCACCGACCCGCGGTATTTCAAGTGGACCCAGTGGATTTTCCTGAAGCTCTATCACTCGTGGTTTAACCCTCAGACCAACAAAGCCGAACCAATCGAGTCCCTCCCCTACCCTCCCGACCAAAGTAGGGCAGGCGTCCCGCCTGCCCCTTCCGCCCCCATCCCCCCTACCCCCTCCGTACCCGCCCCCCCCACCCCCTCCACACCCGTCCCTCCCGCCGCGCTTGAGCAGAAACGCCGTGCCTATCGCGATTCCAAACGACTCGCCTATGTCACCGAAGCTCCGGTCTGGTGGTGCGAGCAACTGGGCACCGTGCTCGCCAATGAAGAGGTCGTGGATGGCAAGAGCGAGGTCGGCGACTTCCCGGTGGTGCGCAAACCGATGCGCCAATGGATGCTCCGTATCACTGCCTACGCCGAGCGCCTGCTCGATGATCTCGAAACGATCGAATGGAGCGACTCGCTCAAAGAAATGCAACGGAATTGGATCGGGCGAAGCGAAGGCGCCGAGGTCGATTTTCAACTCGCGAGTTCACCAGGCAAAATCCGCGTGTTCACGACCCGCCCGGACACCCTGTTCGGCGCAACCTACATGGTGCTGGCGCCCGAACACCGGCTCGTGGATTTGATCGCCACACCGGAGCAGCGCGCGGCGCTCGCAGGTTATAAGAACGAGGTCTCGAAGAAGAGCGACCTCGAGCGCACCGAGTTGGCCAAGGAAAAGACCGGCGTCTTCACCGGCGCGCACGCCATCAACCCGGTCAACGGTCAAAGCATACCGATCTGGATTGCCGACTACGTCCTGGTGAGTTACGGCACGGGCGCCATCATGGCGGTGCCCGGGCATGACACGCGTGATTTTGAGTTCGCGACGAAGTTCAACCTGCCGATTGTCCAGGTTGTGCAACCACCAGAGGGCAAAGACTGGCAGGGCTACGTCCAGGACGGCATATCCGTCAACTCTTCGGGCGCCGACATTACGATCAGTGGCCTTGCGACGCCTGAAGCGAAGCAGAAGATCACCGCCTGGCTGGAATCTCAAGGACTCGGGAAAAGGACTATCAATTACAAACTCCGCGACTGGCTCTTCAGCCGCCAGCGTTATTGGGGAGAGCCATTCCCGATTATCTGGAAGACCGGACCGGATGGCCAACCTTATCACGAAGCGCTGCCCGAATCCGCTTTGCCGCTGCTGCCGCCGCCGCTGGAAGATTACAAACCGACGCCCGATGGCCAGCCGCCCCTGGCACGGGCGAAAGACTGGCTCAACCTGCCTGATGGCTCAAAACGCGAGACCAACACCATGCCCCAATGGGCCGGCAGTTGCTGGTATTACCTGCGCTACCTCGATAACCGCAACGATCTCGCTTTCTGCGGCTCGGAGGCTGAAAAGTATTGGATGGGCACGGCCCCAAACCTCGAGGCTGCCGAACCCTCGACCCCCAACGCTCGACCTTTGGCCAAACCCACGCCCGGCGTGGATCTCTATGTCGGAGGGACCGAACATGCGGTGCTGCACCTTCTTTACGCCCGTTTCTGGCACAAAGTGCTTTTCGATCTCGGTTGCGTCTCAACCCAGGAACCGTTCTACAAACTCGTCAACCAGGGGCTGATCCTGGGCGAAGACGGCCAGAAAATGTCCAAATCCCGAGGCAATGTCATCAATCCTGACGACATCCTGGTCGAGTACGGCGCCGATGCCTTCCGCCTTTATGAAATGTTCATGGGCCCCCTGGAAATGGTCAAGCCCTGGAACACTAAAGGCGTCGAGGGCGTGTACCGATTCCTCGGCCGGGTGTGGCGTTTGTTCGTGGATGAGGCCAGCGAGACCGAATTTGAGCAAAGCCTCACCATCGAACCACAACGTGGAGAGGAACTGCTGACGCACATTCGACTCAGCGCCAGCATCAGAGATGTCGAAGCGACGGCGGCGCAACTGAAAGCGCTCCACGCCTGCATCAAGAAGGTCACCGAGGACCTGGACGGCCTCCGCTTCAATACGGCCATTTCCGCTCTTATGGTCTTCATCAATGAAGCGATAACCTGGGAAGCAAAGCCCGTTCTCGTGTTGCGTGACTTCCTGGTTTTGCTCCAGCCCTTCGCGCCGCATTTGGCCGAAGAACTCTGGCAAAAACTTTCGACCCTCGATCTCCGGCCTTCGCCCCTTCCCGCGGCCTACGCTCCCTGGCCCGCGTTCAACCCAGCGTTGCTCGTCGAAGACACGTTGGAAATCCCCGTGCAGGTCAACGGCAAACTCCGCGACGTTATCAAGCTCCCCGCAAACGCTTCCCAACCCGAACTGGAGGCCGCTGCCAAAGCTTCTGAGAAGGTCAAACCCTTCCTCGAAGGCAAAACGATCCGCAAAGTCATCGTCCTGCCGAAGAAGTTGGTCAATATCGTCGCCTCATGAGCCGTCTTCGAGACATGAACCAAGCCGCTGTGATGCGCTCAGCTCGACGCATCGGCGCACCTCAAGTGGTGAGTGGCCTGGCCACGCGCAAGCCACGGCGCAACCTGGTCGAGTATCTAGACGCCTTCGTCAGTCTGGTCAAACGGGACAATTAGACAGAAAAATTAAAGACAGAAAAATGGAAACGACACATGGAAACGAAAGCATTTGCGGATTACCGGGCAAGTCCTTTGGAAAAAGAACCGATC
>JBAXTC010000234.1:0-9813 GCA_037130375.1 Verrucomicrobiota bacterium
GGAGGAAACCGAGACAACAGAGGAAAGCCAATTTCTGCCTTCTCTCCGTTCCCTCTGTTAGCTCCTGTCGAATCAGGGCCTTGAAATGCACTTGAACAGGAGGAAACCGAGACAACAGAGGAAAGCCAATTTCTGCCTTCTCTCCGTTCTCTCCGTTAGCTCCTGTTAAATCAGGGCCTTGAAATACACTTGAACAGGAGGAAACCGAGACAACAGAGGAAAGCCAATTTCTGCCTTCTCTCCGTTCCCTCTGTTAGCTCCTGTTGAATCAGGGTCTTGAAATGCACTTGAACAGGAGGAAACCGAGACAACAGAGGAAAGCCAATTTCTGCCTTCTCTCCGTTCTCTCTGTTCTCTCTGTTTGCTCCTGTTGAATCAGAGATTACCTGAATAAACTCTTGTCGATCTCGTCATTCAGCTTATTCTCGACCCCGGTCATTATGAAGCACATGCATCTTTTTTCTCGCCGACAGTTCTTACACCGATCATCGATTGCCCTTGGGGCCACGCTGGCAGCGCCCGCCATCATTCCTGCGTCCGCTCTCGGACGCAACGGCGCCACGGTGCCGAGCGAACGCATCAACATGGGGTTCATTGGGCTTGGCGGCCAGGGCACGGGCCATCTCCTCGGTGGGGCCTGGACTTATGTGCCCGGCGGCTATTCTGCGCGCAGCGACGTCCAGGTGCTGGCCGTTTGCGACGTGCGCAAGGATCGGCGCCAGCACGCGCATGATCGCTGCAACCAGATTTACGCCGAGAGATACGGCAAGGCCGGCTATAACGGCGTCCAGGCTTACAATGACTTCCGGGAGGTTCTGGCCCGGCCCGACATCGAGGCGGTGCTCCTGGCGCTGCCCTATCATTGGGCGGCTCCGATGGCCACGATGGCCGCGCAGGCGGGCAAAGACGTTTATGGCGAGAAACCCATTGCCATCACCGTGCGGCAGGGACGCAACCTGGTCGAGACCTGCAAGCGCTATAGCCGCATTTACCAGGCCGGCACGCAGCAGCGCTCGGAATACGGCGGCAAATTCCGTTTGGCCTGCGATTTGGTCCGCAACGGCCGCATCGGCCAGCTCAAGGACGTTTACTCCTACCGCCAGCCAGGCGCGTTTTACCCGACCCGCTGGACCTCGGACGAGCCTCAACCGGTGCCGGAAGGGTTTGACTGGGATCTCTGGCTCGGGCCCCTCTCGTGGCGACCCTACGGCGGCGAAGCCGGACATGCCCTTTCCGGATGCTTCGTCGGGGATGTGAACTGGAGCCCACACCACTACGACATCATCCAGTGGACGATCAACCCGGACCCGAACGCTCCGATCGAGGTGTCTTATGAGGCCAAGGGCCCGCGCCTCGATGATGCCATCATCCACTACCGTTACGCCAACGGCGTCCAAGTCCACTCCACCAGCTACCCGGGCGAGAACGTGGGCAACAACGGCGGCGCCTGCTTTGTGGGCACCGAAGGCCGGATCGCGGTGGACCGCGACAGCATCGTCTCTTACCCGGCAAACATCGTTAGTCAGCCGCTGCGGCCCAGTGACACCCGGGCGTATCGGGCCGACAGCCATTCGGGGAACTTCCTCGAGTGCGTTCGCAGCCGGCGGCTGACGATCTGCAATCCTGAGACCGCCACTTACACCATCAACGCGATCCTCATCGGCGGCATTTCCCTCATCTTGCAGCGCGCCCTCAAATGGGATCCCGCAAAGGCTCAATTCGCAGACGACGAAGAGGCCAACCGGCTTCTCTCCTATACGCCCCGCCCGCCGTGGCGGGCTTGAGGCAACCCCAAACGATCCATTCTCCTCTGAGCAAATAAATGTAATGAAAACGAATCTCTTGAACCGCCTTTTACTTGCCGGCCTGCTTGCGTTCGCCGCGTTCAGCGTCCGCGCCGACGAGGAACAGGATCTCATCGGCACACTCCAGTCAACCGCCGGCGCACCTCAGAAATGCGCCGCCTGTGTGCGGTTGAGGATGGTAGGCACGGCAAAATGTGTGCCCGCGATTGCTGCCCTCCTCGGTGAGGAACGGACGGCGCAGGCGGCGCGCTACGCGCTGGAAGGCATGCCCTGTCCGGAGGCGGTCACGGCCATGCGCCAGGCCGTCAGCACAACCTCGGGCCCCATCCAGGCCGGACTGATTGATTCGCTGGGCTGGCGGCGCGACGCCACGGCCCTCCCGTTACTCAAGCCGTTGCTGCACGGACCTGACCCCATGATTGCCTCGGCCGCCGCCTCCGCGCTCGGCCGAATCGGCGGCAGCGATGCCACGGCCGCTCTGGTTGCCGCCCGCGATAAGGTTCCGCCCGCCGTCCAGCCGGTCGTGCTCGAAAGCCTGCTGCCCTGCGCCGAACTCCTGCTGGCTGCCGGCGACGCCAAGGGTGCGGCCAGGCTATACCGAAGTTTGCTCGCTTCGAAATACCCGGACCGCATCCGCGCGGCGGCATGGCGCGGCCTGGTGCTGGCCGACCCCAGCCGACGCGCAAAACTGGTGGCCAAGGCCCTCGCTGGCCGGGATCACTCGCTGCAAGTCGCCGCGCTCAAAACCGTGCGCGAACTGAACGACGCGGCGGTGGTCAAGGCCTGCTTGCGAGAGTGGGCGGCGCTGCCGGCGGAATGCCAGCTCGCCGTGCTGGACGCCCGGCTCAAGCTCGGCGGGGATGTCCTGCCCACCGTCCGCACCGCCACCCAAAGTCCTTACCCTGCCGTTCGGGTCGCCGCCTGGCTCGCGTTGGGCGATCTGAACGACGCCGCCTCGATTCCAATGCTGGCAAGAGTCGCGGCTCGAGGCGCCGGGGCCGAGCGTGAAGCCGCGCGCGACACGCTCGCGCGGCTGCGCGGGACCGGAATCCGCGAGGCCCTGCTCGAAGACCTCGCCAGCGCCGAGCCCCCGGAAAAGGCGGAGCTGCTGCGCGCGCTGGGCGAGCGCGGCGACACTGGCGCCGCCGACGTGCTGGCGCAGAACGCAGCCACCGGGCCCGCCGTCGTGCGCCTGGCCGCGCTGGATTCTCTGAGAAAACTCGCCCTCCCGGCAACCGTCACTCCGCTCCTCGAAATCGCCGCCAAATCCAAATCGGAGGCGGACACTGAACCGGCGCTGAAGGCGCTTTACGCGGTTTGCCAGGCCAGCCCGGACAAGGCCCAGACAACGCGCAGCGTTGTCGAGGCAATGTCACGGATGAGCGCTGCCGAGCGGTGCCAGGCGCTGCCGGTTCTGAGCGAACTTGCCACCCCTGCCGCCCTGGAAGCCGCGCAGGCCGCCACACGAGACCAAGACCCCGAATTGGTCAAGCAAGCCGTCCGCGTGCTGGCCCAGTGGCCCAACGCCGCCCCGGCCGCAAGTCTGATCGAGCTGGCTCGTGCCACCACCGTCCCCAGCCTCCATGCTCTCGCCATGCGCGGCAGCATCGATCTGGCCGCCCAGGAGCCCGATGCCTCGCGGCGGCTGGCATTGCTGCAAGACGCCAAGGCCGCCGCCAAACGACCGGACGAAAAGAAGCAGGCCATCGGCAAGATCGGCCAGATTGCCACGCCCGAAGCGCTCCAGGCGGTGCTGGCCGATTTGTCCGAACCCAGCCTGGCCAATGAGGCGGGGCTTGCGGCAATGATGATTGCCGAGAAACTCGCCGCCTCGAATCCGAAGCTCGCAAACGAAACCGCTGACAAGGTATTGGCCCAGTGCAAAACGCCCGAAATCGCCAGGCGCGCGTGGGTCATTCGGGGCAAACCGGTCAGCCCCGGACCGTTCATCCAGGACTGGCTCATCTGCGGCCCCTACACCCGGGCAGGCGCAAACGGCGCCGAAGATCTCTTCAACGTCGCGTTCGGCCCCGAAAAACCGAATGCAAAGGTCCAATGGAAATCTGTGCCGCGAGGCGACCACGTTAATCTCGCCGCGCTCTTCCCCGCGCAGGATAACTGCGCGGCCTATCTCAAGGCGCAGATCACCGCGCCCGAGGATTGCGAAGGCGCCCTCCTGCTGGGCAGCGACGACGGCGTCAAGGCGTGGCTCAATGGAGCGGTCGTTCACAGCAACAATACCAACCGCGGCGACCTGGCGGACCAGGACATGGCCCCAATCCAACTCAAGAAAGGCACCAACGATCTCCTGCTCAAGATCACCCAGGGCGGCGGCGGTTGGTCCGCCCATGCCAGAATTGTCGGTCCCGACGGTCAGCCCATTACGGGCCTGCGCGTCGAACCGCAGACGGGAGCGGCTCCCGTTCCCACCGCGTCCGCCCCGACACCCGTCGCGCTGCCCGCTCGTGACACCTTCCGAAAGGTTCGCCTCTCGGACCAGTTTTACGCCGAGGGTGCCTACTACGGCGATTTCAACCGCGACGGCAAGATGGATATTGTGGCCGGCCCCTTCTGGTTCGAGGGACCGGATTTCCAGAAACGGCACGAGTATCGGCCTGCAAAAACCTTCGATCCCAAGGACTACTCGGATAACTTCCTCGCCTTCACCGGCGACTTCAACGGCGACGGCTGGCCTGACATCCTGTGCGTGCCATTTCCCGGCAAGGAGGCCTATTGGTATGAAAACCCGATGGGCAAAGACGGAGCCTGGAAACAACACCTGGCCTACACTAATGTGGGCAACGAATCACCCGTTTGGGGCAGCGTGGAAGGGAATAACCGGCCCGCATTAGTCTTCTGCAAGGATGGCTGGCTCGGCTACGCGTCGCCCGACCCTGCCAGGCCCGACCAGCCCTGGGTGTTTCACCCGGTATCCTGCCAGGACAAACGCTATCAGCAATTCACTCACGGAGTCGGCATCGGTGATATCGACGGCGATAAACGCGCGGACATCGTCGAAGCCCTCGGCTGGTGGGAGCAACCGGCCCACCCGGTATTGAACCAGCCCTGGACCTTCCATCCTTTCTACTTTGCCGAAGCCGCCGCGCAGATGCTCGTCTATGACGTGGACGGCGACGGCCTGGCCGACATCATTACGGCCTGGAACTGCCACCAATACGGCCTGGTCTGGTGGCAGCAGGTCAGAACCGTCACCGGCCAGATTGACTGGAAAAAACATACCATCCTCTCGCCCACGCCGGATATGGCCGCGCCAGATTTCCGCCCGAGCCAAATGCACGCACTGGAGCTCGTGGACATGAACGGCGACGGACGCAAAGACATCCTCACCGGCAAACGCTTCTGGGCGCACGGACCAACAGGCGACAAGGAACCCGACGCGCCCGCGGTGGTGCTTTGGTTCGAGCTGCGCCGGGACGGCCAGGGCAACGCCACCTTCCTGCCCCACTTGATTGATGACGACAGCGGCGTCGGCACCCAGGTCGCGGCAACAGACCTAAACAACGACGGCCGACCCGACGTCATCGTTGCCAACAAAAAGGGTGTTTTCGTGCATCTGAGCCAACAGAAACCAAAATGAGTTCCCAGCCAGTCGCCCCGCTCACGCGAGTGGGGTGGCTGAACAGGAGGAAACAGAGGAAACAGAGGAAACAGAGGAAACGGAGAGACGGTTTCAACCCGCGCCCCGCTCACGCGAGCGGGGCGGCGAGCGATGGGTAAGGGTGGTGGGGTGCGGCGCCAGTTTCAATCCGCGCCCCGCTCACGCGAGCGGGGCGACTCGGAGTTGCGCGAACTCCTTGTCCAAACGGGCGGAGTTTCAATCCGCGCCCCGCTCACGCGAGCGGGGCGACAGCCACAACCGCGGCGAGGGCTTGAACGGTTCGCCGTTTCAATCCGCGCCCCGCTCACGCGAGCGGGGCGACACAAGGCCGCGCAAGCGCTAGCACACACTTACAACGTTTCAATCCGCGCCCCGCTCACGCGAGCGGGGCGACGCGGCGAATACCACGTGGTGACTGCCGACAGCAAGTTTCAATCCGCGCCCCGCTCACGCGAGCGGGGCGACCAGAATGTGTCTGCGGTGAGTTTGATGGCGCGCTGGTTTCAATCCGCGCCCCGCTCACGCGAGCGGGGCGACTGGAGAGGTGTGCATCATGTCGGTGGTGCCTCAAGCGGTTTCAATCCGCGCCCCGCTCACGCGAGCGGGGCGACGCCAACGGGCTTCGGCTCCAGCTTTTCCGAGTATGTTTCAATCCGCGCCCCGCTCACGCGAGCGGGGCGACAACATTTCTTTCTGTCTTTATTTCGCTCATCTGGGTTTCAATCCGCGCCCCGCTCACGCGAGCGGGGCGACAGTTTGGAGCGGATGAAGCGCCAGGTTACATCGGAGTTTCAATCCGCGCCCCGCTCACGCGAGCGGGGCGACACGGAAGCACCGGCGAGGAAGCGGGCATATTCGATGTTTCAATCCGCGCCCCGCTCACGCGAGCGGGGCGACCAGGCGATCAAGTGCGGCGGCGCGTGTTCCGCTCGTGTTTCAATCCGCGCCCCGCTCACGCGAGCGGGGCGACTTCGCGTGTTTCGACCGACCGGCACTCCACTTCTGTTTCAATCCGCGCCCCGCTCACGCGAGCGGGGCGACGCACGCGCTGGTCGATGCAGATTGGATTGACGGTGTTTCAATCCGCGCCCCGCTCACGCGAGCGGGGCGACACACGCAGATTTGGGCAGCCGCTCCGTGCAGCCCGGTTTCAATCCGCGCCCCGCTCACGCGAGCGGGGCGACCACCGCCGACCTGGCCGCCCGCGGCTCCCTGCCCTGTTTCAATCCGCGCCCCGCTCACGCGAGCGGGGCGACCCGGGCAGACGCTGCGCGACGCGGGTAGCAACGCGTTTCAATCCGCGCCCCGCTCACGCGAGCGGGGCGACCCAACGCCGCCCCGGCTCTCATCGAAACGATCGAGTTTCAATCCGCGCCCCGCTCACGCGAGCGGGGCGACTTAACTCTAAAAAACACACGCAATATAACAGCCGGTTTCAATCCGCGCCCCGCTCACGCGAGCGGGGCGACCTCATGACGATTTCGCCGCGCAGCACAGCGCAACTGTTTCAATCCGCGCCCCGCTCACGCGAGCGGGGCGACTCAGAGCGTATGGATTAGAATGCAGCCAGCTGAGTGTTTCAATCCGCGCCCCGCTCACGCGAGCGGGGCGACACTATGACGATGAGGCCATACTGGTAGAGCGTGACGTTTCAATCCGCGCCCCGCTCACGCGAGCGGGGCGACAACGAATAGCGTGTTACTGTGTGGATAGTCAAAGGTTTCAATCCGCGCCCCGCTCACGCGAGCGGGGCGACACAACGTTGTCCGCCTCACGTCGCGCTTCCACCTCGTTTCAATCCGCGCCCCGCTCACGCGAGCGGGGCGACTTGACTGTAAACATTGTAACCCGCTATATGATACTGTTTCAATCCGCGCCCCGCTCACGCGAGCGGGGCGACCCATTCACCCATTAAATATTGGTTGGCACGAAACTAGTTTCAATCCGCGCCCCGCTCACGCGAGCGGGGCGACGGGATGATCGTGAGTTTTCCATTGATCGAAAGGGGTTTCAATCCGCGCCCCGCTCACGCGAGCGGGGCGACATCTCGCCGGGCGTCATCGAGATCAGGTTGATCGGGTTTCAATCCGCGCCCCGCTCACGCAAGCGGGGCGACGGGGGGGGGGGCAAGCATGCTTTTTGTGCCAGGTTTCAATCCGCGCCCCGCTCACGCGAGCGGGGCGACAACCCATCCCTGAACTTTCCGCCGTGGTGCCGTTGTTTCAATCCGCGCCCCGCTCACGCGAGCGGGGCGACCGGCTTTGCGCGTCGGGCGCTGGCTTGCGACTACCGGTTTCAATCCGCGCCCCGCTCACGCGAGCGGGGCGACCCTTTGAGGTTTCTACGGTAAACGTACCAGGACGTGTTTCAATCCGCGCCCCGCTCACGCGAGCGGGGCGACCGGAACTGGCCGACTGGCTACTGGAGCACGCTGAGTTTCAATCCGCGCCCCGCTCACGCGAGCGGGGCGACTAGCTGTACCCACTCACGGCAGGCTGTCCAGATCGGTTTCAATCCGCGCCCCGCTCACGCGAGCGGGGCGACATTAGGTGGTGGAAAGTGAAATAAATGTTGCAACTGTTTCAATCCGCGCCCCGCTCACGCGAGCGGGGCGACCGAATCCGAATCGCAATTGCGAAAGCGGTTGTCCGTTTCAATCCGCGCCCCGCTCACGCGAGCGGGGCGACCTTGTCGGAGGGTCTCGATACCTTGGATGAGACCCGTTTCAATCCGCGCCCCGCTCACGCGAGCGGGGCGACTCGGTCTTGTCGATACCTCTGGGCAATTCCGCATTGTTTCAATCCGCGCCCCGCTCACGCGAGCGGGGCGACTTGGCATAGTGTGCCTGGAAGTGTGGCCGGACACCGTTTCAATCCGCGCCCCGCTCACGCGAGCGGGGCGACTTGCGCTAGTAACTAGCTGCCGAACAAGACACTTGTTTCAATCCGCGCCCCGCTCACGCGAGCGGGGCGACCGGAAAAGGTTGCGTTTGGGGTAAGCTTCACGGAGTTTCAATCCGCGCCCCGCTCACGCGAGCGGGGCGACTTGCTGGTTTCGGGGGCGGTGGCGATAATGTTTTCGTTTCAATCCGCGCCCCGCTCACGCGAGCGGGGCGACGGAGAGCTTGCGCGCCAGTGGTCAGACGTGACCGGTTTCAATCCGCGCCCCGCTCACGCGAGCGGGGCGACATTATCATTTTCATGTTTCATATCCAATGTTCACGTTTCAATCCGCGCCCCGCTCACGCGAGCGGGGCGACAAGACCCGGAGCGTGACTGTGACCAGGTTGAATAAGTTTCAATCCGCGCCCCGCTCACGCGAGCGGGGCGACGTCACGCTCCGGGTCTTGCCGACCTGCACGCCAACGTTTCAATCCGCGCCCCGCTCACGCGAGCGGGGCGACATGCTTCGTTCGGATCGGAGGGCCAGCCTTGAATGTTTCAATCCGCGCCCCGCTCACGCGAGCGGGGCGACCTCCTGCTCAATCGCCGCACACCTCGTCCACTCCTGTTTCAATCCGCGCCCCGCTCACGCGAGCGGGGCGACCTCCAATTGTCGAACGCCGATGGAACCCAATTGCTGTTTCAATCCGCGCCCCGCTCACGCGAGCGGGGCGACAAGCTCACTGAAGCGAATGGGCGAGGTGCCGCCAGTTTCAATCCGCGCCCCGCTCACGCGAGCGGGGCGACGAGCCACTCGTAGATGCGCCCATCGAATGAGCGTGTTTCAATCCGCGCCCCGCTCACGCGAGCGGGGCGACTCGCCGGTGGTAGATATGTTGCGACCCGCCGCAGGTTTCAATCCGCGCCCCGCTCACGCGAGCGGGGCGACGAGACGTAGTTGCCAGCGTTGACATGTTGAGCGGTGTTTCAATCCGCGCCCCGCTCACGCGAGCGGGGCGACCTGCCCCTCGAGATGCGGCCCTTGAAGCTTCGCCTGTTTCAATCCGCGCCCCGCTCACGCGAGCGGGGCGACATCGCAATGTCCCTTCATGTGCACGTCTCCGTCTGTTTCAATCCGCGCCCCGCTCACGCGAGCGGGGCGACCTGACTCCAGGTCATCCGTCGAACCCGGTCGGAACGTTTCAATCCGCGCCCCGCTCACGCGAGCGGGGCGACTTTTATTCTCGCATTTTCAAAGCAGAAGACATTTGTTTCAATCCGCGCCCCGCTCACGCGAGCGGGGCGACCCAACGCCGCCCCCGCGCTCATCCAAACGATCGAGTTTCAATCCGCGCCCCGCTCACGCGAGCGGGGCGACGTTGCTGACATCACCTCGATGATCGTTGCCAAGTTCGTTTCAATCCGCGCCCCGCTCACGCGAGCGGGGCGACTCTGCCCCTCGAGATGCGGCCCTTGAAGCTTCGCCTGTTTCAATCCGCGCCCCGCT
>JBAXTC010000235.1:0-9775 GCA_037130375.1 Verrucomicrobiota bacterium
GAGTGTTAGCGCCGACTGCCGTCGGCGGCTACGATTTCTTGAAACCACCCTGGTTTGAGCTTCAGGCATTCAACCTCACCTTGACGCAGTGTAGCCTTTACGCTACAACTTGCTTGTGGACATCAAACCGAAGTCCGTCCTGGTCTATCGCACGCGCAATGGAGGGCTGCCGTTCGACTGGAGTGATTACCAGCAACGAGAAAGTGAGTGAACCATGAAAACCACTGTGAAGTTTGAGAGTAT
Source organism: Verrucomicrobiota bacterium (assembly GCA_037130375.1). GTDB lineage: Bacteria > Verrucomicrobiota > Verrucomicrobiia > Limisphaerales > UBA8199 > JAPLUA01. The sequence continues at coordinate 244 of JBAXTC010000235.1, forward strand.
TTTGAAGAGCCATCTGGCCAACGCCGAACAGGCCGCCAAATATCTGACCGCCTGTTACGAGGAAGGCCCGGAGGTCTTCTTGCAAGGCTTGCGCGACGTAGTGGAAGCGCAGGGAGGCATGAGCCGCGCCGCCCGCCTGGCCGGCCTGAACCGCGAGAGCCTCTATCGCCAGCTTTCCCGCCGGGGCAACCCCAGCCTCGCCAGCCTGAACGCGGTGCTGACAGCCTTGAGGCTAAAGTTGAGCTTCGCGGCTGGCTGATGGCTGGCGCAAACGCACGATGAGGATGCCGTGGCAGAAGTCACCTCGCCGCTGCCCATTTTTCCACCTACTCATTTGCATGAATTCGGATTTGTCTCGGATTTCAGATTTCGGATTTCAGATTTCAGATTTCGGGTTTCCCTCCGCCCGCCCGCCCCATGTTACCCACCGTTTTCCGGCTAAACCACCTTCTCCCAGATATTATGAAATCGACTTCGTATAGAATCACCTCAGGCCTGCTGCTAGCGTTGCTTACGCTCTCAGCCGCAGTGGCGGCGCAAGACAAGGCCGTCCAGTGGCAGCGATGGGAACACGAACTCGTAAGCGATCGGGATTACGCCAATCCTTGTGTTGCAGTCAAAACCAGTGTGCGTTTCAACGGGCCGAACGGCCAAACCCGCACCGGCGTTGGATTCTGGGACGGCGACCGGCGGTTCGTGATTCGTTGCGCCTTTCCAACGCCTGGAGAATGGCAATGGCGCACGACGTGTTCCGACGCGGCGAACAACGGGCTGCATGACCAATCTGGCGTCGTGCAGGTCAGGCAATCGGTTGGAACCAATCCCCTGACCCGACATGGCGGTCTGGAGGTTTCCGATGACGGTCGGCTGTTGACTCACGCCGACGGCACGCCTTTTCTCTGGATCGGTGACACCTGTTGGGCGGCGCCGGTTCATGCCACCGAAGCGGACTGGCAGCGCTACGTCCGCAACCGAGCCGCGCAAGGGTACTCGGTTCTGCAAGTATCCATCGCGCCCGAATGGGCGATCGAGAGCGGACGGCTTTTTGCGCCTCCGTTCCTCTCGAAACTCCCGGACATCACGCAGCCCAATCCCCGGTTCTTTCAGCGCATGGACCGCCTGCTGGCTCTGGCGAATGACCGCGGTCTCGTGGTGATGATGTGCGGGTTGATGGAAACCCCGCACCGTTATCCTCCGCCCGAACAAGTCGCTATTTTGAGCCGCTACGTGGCGGCCCGCTACAGCTCCTTCGCAGTCATATTTTCGCCGAGCTTCGATAGCGGCATTCACGAAGCCGAGACGCTGGCGGCAGCCCACGCCGCGCGCGAAGCCGCTCCGGCCAACCTCATGACTATGCATACTGGAACCGGCGTCGGCCCCCGATTCCACGCGGCGGACTGGCTTTCGTTCGACATGTACCAGAGTGGTCACAACGGAGGCGACGCTGGCCGGCAGTCCGCCCGCGCCACCGGCATGCCCGCGGACATTCTGTTGCTGGCGGGGCGCAAGCCCATCGTCAATGGCGAGGCCATTTATGAAGGCGACCTCGGGTGCGCTTACGATGTCCGGCGAACCGCCTGGCTGAGTTTTCTTTCGGGCGCCGTTGGTTACACCGCCGGCATCAACGAGATATATTCCTGGAAAGAAAATGCGCTCGCCCGGATGAATCTGCCCTCGAGCGAAGCGGTCGTTTTGCTGTCACGAGTTTTGCGTGCCATTCCGTGGTGGAATCTCGAGCCCATGCCGCAGCGGATTCTCAACCAGCCCAAAGAGCGCGCCAGGCTAATGGCCTTTGCGCTCACGGCGGATAAGACGCTCGGCATCGCCTACTTGCCGCAGAACGAGAGCGTGATACTCGACCTCCGCGGCTGCGCGAAGGCTTGCGACACCCTCTGGATCAATCCCGCGACCGGCGAATCACGGGCGGGCGCCACCGTGACCGCGTCTCCGGAGGTGGTGCTCGCCGCCCCCGACGCCAGAGACTGGGCCGTCCTCCTCGTCGCCCCTCACACGCCAACGTTGGCCCAGGTCAAAAATGCCCTCAAAAGAACCACGCCGAATCGGAAGAAATCTGTGGCCACAATCACCTTTGGCGCAAACGCGCCCCTCGATGGCTTGGTCCAAAAGTCGCCACGCGACGGCGAGTTCGTCTATCAATCGTTCAAAGGAGTTCAGTGCATGGTGAACGAGCAGCCGAAGCGGAATCGTTACCTTTACATCGATCTTGACGACCGTCTGGCGTTCCGAAGCGGACCCGGTCGGATGCGCGTCGAAATCCGGCTGCACTCCGACGAACCTATCGAGAACCTTCAACTTCAATTCGACGCGCAGGGTTCTGCCACGGTGACGAACATATACCGGCCAATGCCACCTTCATCGCGAAAGCAGGATGGCGATTGGACCACCATTGGCTTTCTGACGGAATCTCCTTATCTCGGAAACCGCCAGAACAGCGGCGCGGATTTCCGCGTGGATTTGGGCGGCAACCTCTGCCGCATCGCCTCAATGAGAGTTTCACTGGAGCGTGCGGGCCGAGTCCGGTGACTCTTTAGGGGAATTTAGAAGTCAGAGAACGGGAAAGAGGTGATCTTCACCCGCCAGATGTTCGCGCCCGTTTCTCTTTGGCGCCACACCAACAAGCCGCACCGGGCAGGCTCCTCGCCGCAGGGCTTTCCCGAGTGCCCAGACAATCGCAGGCGGCGGCTCTCGACGATTCTCTTCCTTTCAAATCTGTAATCTTCAGGAAAGGTTCCGGTCATCGCCGTGGAGTCTATTACCTCAGTTAGCAATAAAAAAAAGATGCCCGTGCAACAGCAAAACAAAATAACAGAAACCATGAACAATATTTCAAATACGCTCAGCAATCGGCTGCCTTCCATCGCGTTGGGCAGCGCAATAGTTCTGGCCGGGGCCGCGCTTGCCTTTACCCAAAGCCCCGCCTCAAAGACCCAACCCCAAACCACCCCTGTCAATCTGATGCTGGACGAACGTCCGGTGTCGCGTGACACCCCCGGACGTGCCAGTTTCGCGCCTGTCATCAAGAAGGTAAGTCCGGGTGTTGTGAAGGTGATCGTCACCGCCAAGGCTCAGAAAGCGGGATTCTCTGATGGCTCAGACCCCAGTGAGCTCATGCGGCGGTTCTTCGGCGAGCAACCGAATGGCCGTCAGCCGAGACACAATTTCGGCGCGCCGCGCCAGGAAGGTCTTGGCTCAGGCGTGATCGCCACCAAGGACGGTTACATCCTCACCAACAATCATGTCGTGGAAGGGGCGGACGAGGTGAAAGTGTCCTTGCAGGATGGCCGTGAGTTTACCGCCAAAGTGGTTGGCCGCGACCCGAAGAGCGACGTGGCTGTCATCAAGATCGAGGCCAAGGACTTGCCGGCAGTTCCGATGGCGGACAGCGACAAGGTCGAGGTGGGTGATGTGGTGCTCGCCGTTGGCAATCCTTTCGGAATAGGCCAAACTGTTACCACCGGCATCGTCAGCGCCAAAGACCGTGGCAACATGGGGCTTGATTACGAGGATTTCATCCAGACTGATGCCGCTATCAACCCGGGCAATTCGGGCGGCGCGCTCGTGGACGCCGACGGTCGCCTCATCGGCATCAACACTGCCATCCTCAGCCGTAGCGGTGGCAACCAGGGCATCGGCTTCGCCATCCCGGTCAATCTCGCCCGCGACGTGATGCAAAGCCTTGTCAAAGACGGTCACGTCACGCGCGGTTACCTGGGCGTTATGATCCAGGATCTTACGCCTGCCTTGGTCAAGGAATTCAAACTTAAGGACAACAACGGAGCCCTCGTCGGCGACGTGATGCAAAAAGGTCCTGCGGACAAGGCCGGCATACAGAACGGCGACATCGTCCTGGAGTTCAACGCCAGGAAGGTCACCGACAGCCGCCACTTCAAACTCGAGGTCGCTCGCGTCAAGCCGGGCGAGACGGTGCCAATGAAGGTTCTCCGCGATGGCGCGACCAAGACCATCAACGTCACTGTGAAGGAAGTGCCGGGCACCGAGAAACTCGCCAAAGCCGATACGAAAGATAACGAGACCGGCACCCTGAACGGCGTCGGCGTTACCGACCTCGACAACCGTTCGCGCAAACAATTCGAAGTGCCGGAAAGCGTCAAAGGCGCGATCGTTACTCAGGTGGAACCCGACTCAGCCGCTGCCGAAGCCGGACTCAAGCCCGGCGACGTCATCCAGGAAATCAATCGTAAGCCGGTCAAAGACGCCGAAGAAGCCGTGCGCATGACCGAAAGTACAACCGACAAGGCCACGCTGCTCCGCATCTGGCGGGAAGGCGGGAGCCATTACGTGGTCGTGGACGAAAGCAAAGCCGGCTGAGCATCTTCAGTAGCCCCCCACACGCCCTCTCGCGCCGACACCCCGGTGCGGGAGGGCTTCTCCTTAAAGCGCTCCATTCTTCATTTGGCAATTGGCCATCCGCAAACTATGCTTGAATCCATGCGAATCCTGGTGGTAGAGGATGACAAGAAGATCGCCTCCTTTGTCGTCAACGGCTTGAAACAAGGCGGCTATGCCGTGGACCACGCCGCCGACGGCGAAAACGGGTTGATCATGGCGCAGACGATTTCTTACGACGCCGTGGTGGTGGACGTCATGCTGCCCAAGCTCGATGGCTTGAGTCTGATTCAACAACTCCGCGCCAAAGGCGCGCACGTTCCTGTGCTGATCCTCAGCGCCAAGGCTTCAGTGGACGACCGGGTGCGCGGACTGCAGGCTGGCGGTGACGATTATCTGACCAAGCCGTTCGCCTTCTCCGAGCTGTTAGCGCGCATCCAGGCGCTCATCCGCCGCGCCACGCACGCGCCCGAGCCGACCCGTCTGGTGGTGGGCGACCTCACCATGGACTTGCTCAGGCGCGAAGTGCAACGTGGCAACGAGAAGATCGATTTGCAGCCGCGCGAATTCGCCCTGCTCGAATACCTCATGCGCCACCCCAATCGGCCGGTCACCAAGACGATGATCCTGGAGCACATCTTCGATTACAGCTTCGATCCGCAGACTAACGTCGTGGACGTGCTCATCCACCGACTGCGGAGCAAGGTGGGCAAAGATCGGCCAATGATTCACACAATGCGCGGGGTTGGCTATGTCCTCCGGCCTGCTTGAGCGCCTGCGCCGGAACATCGGCGTCCGGCTTAGTTTGTGGTATGCGCTCGTCTTCACCTTGAGCAGCGTCGCGCTGCTGGCCCTGGCCTACTACCTGCTCAGCGCCGCAGTCGAAAGCAAAGACCGTGAAGTCCTCGAAGCCCGGCTCAAAGAAGCGGCGGTCGTGTATCAGGCGGGCGGGTTCAGAGCGCTCGAGGTCTGGATGAACAGCCAGCCAGAACAAGTGCAGAACTCCATGTTCGTTCGTGTCGTCAACACGTTCAACAACGCGGCCCGCATCATCGGTGCGCCGAAGGAGTGGCTGGCCTTTAAGGACGTGCCGGGCTGGGAGGGGCACCTCCAGGCTCGTTACATTCGCATTCCCCAAAATGCCGAGCGCGACTATACCCTCGGCCAGGCAGGGTTGCCGGGGGGCTGGGTGCTGCAGATTGGCCGCACGACGAACAGCCGCGAAGCCATCTTGAACCCCATTCGCCGCAGCTTCCTCCTGATCGGCAGCATGACCGTCGTTCTCGGCTTCTTCGCCGGCGCTTTTTTCGCCCACCGCGCGATGCTGCCTGTGCGTCAGATCGTCTCTACAGCCCGCGGAATCATTCGCACTGGCCAGCTCAATGCCCGGGTGCCCGTTCGCGAGTCCGACGATGAGCTCGATGAACTGGTGCGTCTCTTCAACACCTTGCTGGACAAAAATGAGGCGCTCATCCGTGCGATGCGCGAATCACTCGATAACGTCGCCCACGACCTGCGCACGCCCTTGGCCCGACTGCGAGGCATAGCCGAAGTCGCTTTGCAGTCCGGCCCCGATCCTGCGGCCACGCGAGAAGCGTTGGCCGATTGCGTCGAAGAATCCGAGCGCGTCCTCAATATGCTCAACACCCTGATGGACATCACCGAGGCCGAAGCCGGCATGATGCGACTTCAGCGCGAGCCGGTTGACCTCTGCCAACTCGCCCGCGAGGTCATTGAACTTTATGAGTACGTAGCGGAAGAGAAGAAGGTCGTGGTCCTTGCCGAACTAGCCCCAGCCTGCGAGGCATCTGTGGATAGAACCCGGATGCGCCAAGTCTTCGCCAACCTGTTGGATAATGCCATCAAATACACTCCCGAGGGTGGCCAAGCAACCATTTCTGTGCGCGAGGAATCGGGCCAGGCGGTGGCGATCTTCAGCGACAATGGCATAGGCATCCCCGTTGAGGAGCAGGACAAGATCTGGATCCGCCTTTTCCGCGGCGACAAGAGCCGTTCGCAGCGAGGACTCGGGTTGGGCCTTAGTTTGGTGAAAGCCGTGGTTCAAGCCCACGGCGGACAAGTCTCTGTAACGAGCGAGGTGGACAAAGGCTCTGAATTCACCGTGAAGCTGCCGAAGGGGCAAGAGGACTGATTGCCCTTGTCCGACCCCAGGATCAGTTGCAACGCTTCCAGTTTTGGCGGCGACAACACCGCGTTTACGACCTTTTCGTGATAACGTGCTTCCCTTCGCCACCAGCGCCTGACGTCACGTCACGGCTTTTCAGTTCCCAGGAGGATGACACTGAGGGGAGCCATGGGCATGGTTGTTACGTTGAACGTGCCCCGCTCCGAGATGGCGAGGGGCGGACCAGTGATTTCGCCGCGCAAGTTGCACTGCTGGGCGGTGCGAGCTTTCATTCCGGAGGGTAACTGGACTGTGCATGGGCCGGAATCGCCTGCTTGGTCCCAGAGCCGCAACAACGTCCCTTCGCCATACGGATTGCGACCGAATGCCGTGAGGAGCAACCCGCGCCGCGGCGCCGCACCAACCGCCGCCGTTCCGGCTTGAGCTGCAGGCGCCAACTTTGTGATGGTCAGGCCCGTCGCAACCGCTGGGAGCTTGCCCGGATCGGCATCGGACACCGCAGCCAGACAATCCACGCGCGCTTCCCATGAGCAGCCAATGAGCGACTCGTCACCAGATTCGGTTTCCTCGATCGCCCAGAGACGGACCCGGGACGACCACGACCCATCGATCCACTGGCCGAAGTTGGTCGAATACACGTTGTCGAACAACAACACAAATACGTCGGATTTGTGGGCCACGAAATCACGCGTATAACGCCATAAGCCCGTGTGCTCAAGGCTCACCAATTGTGCATCGATCGGGCAGATGCCCACACTGCCTCCTGCAGCGGCCCTCACCAGCAGACCGCCGTTGAGACAAAACATCTCATGGTTCGAGCCGCGAACCAGATCCTTGGCCGGGTTGACGATGGTGCCGAGGCGGGCCAAACGAAAGCTGGGGTCGTCGGCGCGGAGCGGAAAACAGAGCCACCCTCCCTCCGGCCACGGATCGGGCGTCTTGTTGGTAATTGACCACTCCAAATCCAGCCACGGCTGCCCAGCGAAAAGCGTCACCCGCAACTCCGTGGCATCGGGGATGATGCCGCGGGGATTGGCTTTGAGCACGGCCATGATCGAGACGGTGTTACTGCGAATCTCTACTGTTGCGTCGGCTGCTGTGGCCGCGCAATAAGGATATTGACTGGCCGGGGGAAGCTTGGGTTTGCCGTGGCTGATCATCTCGCCGGAAGTGGGGGACGTAACATAAGCGCTGGTGAACCTGGCCGCCTGGTCCGCGTCGAATCTCTCGTACAGGTACTGCCCCAGCGCGTAGGGTGACTGTTTGTTGACCAATTCCCGGCCGGTTTTCTTGCAAACAACTGAGCGAATACCGCACCGGGCCGGATCGAGTGTCACTCGGAAGAACTCGTTCTCGATGCAGGGCGCTTTGGCGTCGGGTGCGATTTCCCCTCGCGCCGGCTGGTCTGACACGACGAAAACTTTGTATCCCAGCGACGGCAGCTTCCTGGCTACGAACTGCAGCCGCCCTCGGTCCACCGTGCAGGCGAAAACTTCCTGATTGGCCACGTCCTTCAAGGCGGTCGCGGTGCCGCTCCACGGCACCTCCACTGCACCGTCGCGAGGCCAGGGCAGGGGATTAAACACTACAATGCGTCGCCCTGCCACGTTGACTGATGCTGCCAAAGCGGTCATCCGCTGCGCAATCTCGCGATCTACGACTGCGGCGGCTCTGCGTGCGTAGGCTCGCTTCTGGTCGAATCCCTCCTCGAGAAACCTATACCCGCCCGCAGCGCGTTTCTTGTTCCACTCATCGCCGTAACAGTAACCGGCATATCGCGAAACATCCGGCCCCCACGTGTGCTCCCCGAACAACAGTGTATTCTCGTAAGCGTCACGCACAGCCTCAGCGGCTGAGTTGGTGGAAACGCCCCAGACTGCCAGGAGTGTGTCGAGCGCTTCCAAGGCAGCAATTCGTGGCCTTGTGGTATGAGCCAGTTGGGTCTCGATCGGCATCGAGCCAATCCCATGAATCCATGTGTCAGGCATATCCCCCCGAACGACCGGCAGATCGGGCTTCTCTCGCAGAATCGCCTCTGCAAAGTCCGACATCTGGCCGAAGCGGACCCGCACGCCCGGCAGATCCTTTTTGGCCCGAGCGAACAGGCGCTCGACCTCCTGGGCATTGGGTGGACCGTGGTTGTCGCCTGTCATCCACATGCACAGCCAAGCCTTGTGTGGCCAGTCACGCGGCGGACACAGGTCCGAGCCGTACGCAGCCGAACACATGGTCAACACGCGCGACCCGTCAGGACCTTCCCACCAATACAGCAAGGGAACCTCGGGGCGTGAACAACCCTCGTTGCATCCCAGATGGAAGAACTTGACCCCCGCCCGCGCCAGGATCGTCGCCATCACTCGCGTATGAGAAACTACGTCAGTCATCTTGGCCGTGGTCGGCAGCGGTCGTTCGGCCAGGCGCGCCATTTCAACTGAATACCTGAGCCCGCGCGTGAGATCCTCAAGATCCAACGATTCGGTGTGCGTCGTGAACGCCAGGCCGTGCGGCACCAGCCGACCCGCGTGCATGGCAGACAGGAACCGGTCGCGCCGCAGGGGCGTTTGCCCCGGCCACAAAACCTGGGCCATGGGCCAGCCGGCCAAGGTCCAGGAGAACTGCTGGTCCAGCGGCAGGTCTCGGCTCTCATCGACCAACTTCAGTGCCTGATCGGCCATCGTCGTCCGGTATCGATCAACGACCTTGCTGGCCAAATCAGTATAGCCGATGTCAAAGTGGGTCTTGGAAACGATGATCACCTCTTCGAGCTTTGGCCACGAGGTTTTCTCCTGTGCCCACGCCGCTGCACCGAGATGCAGGAAGGCGAACAAACCAACGAGCACGCACCGGAACTGAAGTTGTCTGCCAACTCGCCGGCCGATCTCAATCTTCCCAGCCGACTTTTCCCGGCCTTTCAACACCTGACCGGAGACTTGGTTCCGGTGATTCGAGCCTATCGTGCATGGCATGGCGCACACGGTGGAAAAACCTCATTCCAAAGTCAAATAGCAAGCGTGAAAT
>JBAXTC010000236.1:0-9762 GCA_037130375.1 Verrucomicrobiota bacterium
CCGAGGCGCTCCCTTCGGAACGGCAGCGAGACGGCAGCCCCCTGCCCCACCAGTTCGGGAATGCTGAGCGCCGGCGTCCACGTGGCCGGGCCTGAGACCACCTCCGCCGCCACACCCGACCGGCTGGCAGCCGCCTCATACAGCTCGCGCGCCGCCTGCCGCACCTTCACGCCCCGGTTCAGAATCGCCTGGATGCGCAACGGATCAAAGTTCACATTTGTCACGGTGGTAAAGAGCGCTTCGATGATGAAGACATCCACCACCGGGTCTTTGGCTCCCAGCTTCCGGGCCCGATGCGCGTATTGCGAAACCCCTTTGGCCATCTGGATGAGTAAATCCTGCAACACTGCCGATGATTCATCCTTGCCGCACACGGCAAAATCCGTGCATCCCGTTCCCCGTGTCGTCTGCTCACATTGATAACAAAACATAGTATTCTCAGTTAATTTTTCAATTCCGTCGTCCATTGCCCGGCAGTCCGCCGGTGCTCTTGCGCACACAGACTGCCATAGGCGGGCTTCGATTGATTTGATCCAAGTCAAGAAATGGAAGATATGGCAGCGATTGTTGCGCCCCTGCCATCCAGATCGTAATAAGGCGCTTGAACAAGCCTCGCCAAAGGCCCATTATCAGATAAGCGTTATGAAACATAAACACATCCTTGCCATCCTCGGAGCCGTCGTTATTGCGGCTCTGGTTACCGGCTGCAACATTGTCCCGGTCCAATCCAAGCAGTACCTGGGCGTGCCGTCGTATTCGCCCACCGACCCGGCATCGATCCAAATTCTGCAAACTCAACCGACGGCGGCACACGTTCGGCTCGGGGAAATCACGCTTCAGCCCCAGGGCAATCCCACCAAAACAGACATCGAACAGAAGTTGCGGTTGGCTGCGTCGAAAATGGGCGCCAACGCTGTGGTGCTCGTTGCGGATCAAACGATGGTGTTTGGAGCCACAGTAATGGGGCCGTGGTGGGGCCGAACGATTTCTCCCGACGTAGGCCGCGTGATCGTGGGCGTTGCGATCCGCTATAACCAGTAGTGACCAACCGCCCGCGGGGTCGAGCCTCGGGATCACCATGAAACAGCCCAACACCAGCAAAGACGCTACCGCAGACGCGCGCAAGGCTGCGACCGCAGTGCCGGCGAAACCCGAGCCGTCTGCGGCGGGAAAGGGCATGACGCAACTGGTCCTCCAGCTCCTCCGTCCGTACCGTGGATGGCTGATCATCGTCTTCGCCGCCATGTTGGTTGAGACGGCCATGAGCCTGGCGGCACCCTGGCCGCTTAAGATCATCATCGATAACGTCGTCAGCGATCACAAGCTCCCCGATTGGCTTGCGTGGATGCACGACCTTCCGATGGGTGAAAACAAGATGGGGCTGGCCGCCATGGCCGCCATCGGCATCATCATCATCGCTGCGGTGGGTGCGGTCGCCAGCTACATCGACAATTATTACACCGAGAGCATTGGCCAGTGGGTCGCCAACGACCTCCGCATGCGGGTTTACCATCATCTAGATCGTCTATCGCTCGCCTATTACGATACCCACCAGACCGGCTCGCTCTTGAGCACTATCACTGACGATGTCGGCACAATCCAGGATTTCGCTTCCTCGGCGATGCTCACCATCCTTATTGACGCGCTGACGATCATCGGGATTCTTGGCGTAATGTTCTGGCTTAACTGGGATTTTGCGCTGATCGCCGTCGGCGTGACACCCTTCCTGCTTTTCTTTGTCGCCCGGTTCAAGAAGGCGGTCAAGAAGGCCACCCACGAAGTCCGCCGCCGCCAGAGCGACATTGTCGCGGTGGTCCAACAGGGACTGGAGTCCATGAAGGCGGTCGAAGCTTTCGGGCGGCAGGATCTCGAGGAGTCGCGACTCGAGGACGCGAGCCGTGAGACGGTAAATGCCGCACTCAAGGCCCGGCAGGTCAAATCGCTCCTTTCCCCGGTCGTCTCGGTCGTTGTCTCGTTCTGCACGGCATTCGTTCTTTGGCGCGGCGCCTGGCTCATTGTCCACGTCCCGCAGTTGATGACGGTGGGCGCGCTGACGGTGTTTCTCGCCTATCTCAGCAAATTTTTCAAGCCCGTGCAGGATCTGGCCAAGATGACCAACACCATCGCCCAGGCCGCCGTCGCGATGGAGCGCATCCGCTCGGTCCTGGACGCCGACACGATCATTCCCGAGCGTCCCGGGGCTCGCGCGCCGAAAACCCTCAAGGGCCAGATCGTTTTCGAGAACGTCGCCTTTGCCTACAACCCGGAATCTCCCGTGCTCCGCGATGTCAATGTCTCCATCGCCCCGGGTCAGCGCGTAGGATTTGTGGGACCCACCGGCGGCGGCAAGTCCACCGTTGTGAGCCTGATCCCACGGTTTTATGACCCGACCGCCGGTCGGATACTCATCGATGGCGTTGATATCCGCGACTTCACGATTCAGGGCCTTCGCACGCAGGTGGGGTTTGTGCTTCAGGATACGACGCTTTTCCGCGGAACGGTGCGCGCCAACATTGCCTACGGGAGGCCGGATGCGACGGAGAGCGAGATTATCCAGGCGGCAAAAACCGCCAACGCGCACGAGTTCATCGCGAAGATGCCTCATGGTTACGACACGATGGTCGGGGAGCGCGGCTCCACCCTCTCAGGCGGTCAACGCCAACGCATTGGCATCGCCCGCGCCGTCGTCCGCAACTCCCCCATCCTCATCCTTGACGAACCGACTGCCGCCCTCGATACCGAGTCAGAAAAGCTCGTCATGGAGGCCCTGGAGCGGCTGATGCAAGGACGCACTGTCATCACGATTGCCCACCGCCTGAGCACCATTCGTGACGCCCACAAAATCGTGGTTCTCAAAGGCGGCGTTGTCGCGGAGGAAGGCACCCACGACGAATTGGTCACCCTTGGCGGAGTTTATGCCGAGCTGCATCGCATCCAAACCGAGTCGGGGCCTAACGTCGTGGCGGAGGCCACCGCCACCGCAGGCGGGCCGCCGAGTCACCACTAATATACGCGGTAACAACCTCAACACCACTCACTGATATATGTCTGACCGTTCCCTCATTGTTCTCCCTGACGATTCCGTAAAGCCGATAATCGACGCCATTGACGCCGCCAGGAAGTCGCTGCGAATCAAGATGTTTTCCTTTTCCGCCCCGGACTTGCTCAAGGCCGTGATTGCGGCGCACCAGCGCGGCGTCAAGGTCTGGGTGATGCTCAACGCCGCCCGGCGCAGCGGCGAGGATGACAACAAGACGGTTCGCAAGGCGCTGACGCGGGCGGGGGCGGATGTCAAGGACAGCAGTCCCGAGTTCGGAATCACGCATGAGAAATCGATGGTGGTGGACGATGAGTTGGCCTTTGTGAAATCGCTCAACTGGGCGACCGAGAACCTGACCGAAACCCGCGACTATGCCATCGTCACCGGCCATAAGAAAGGTGTGCGCGAAGTCATTGATGGTTTCGAGGCCGACTGGCATCGGCAGGTATTCAAGCCCGGCCTGAGCGCGCACATGATCTGGTGTCCGAACGACGGCCGCGAGCGCATCGCCCATTTCATTGACGAAGTCAGACACACGCTCTTCGTCCAAAACGAGCGGTACCAGGACGCGGTCATCATCGAGCGCCTGGTCCGGGCCAAGGAGCGCGGCGTCAAGATTCACGTCATGGCGAGGCCACCCCACACCCTCAAGAAAGACAAGCTCATCGAAGGCGTCGGCGGGCTGCGCATTATGGACGACGTGGGAATCAAGGTTCACAAGCTCAAACACCTCAAGCTGCATGGCAAGATGCTCCTCGCTGACGGATCACGCGCCATCGTCGGCTCGATCAACCTCGCTCCCGGCAGCTTCGACGACCGGCGGGAACTGGCCATCGAGGTCCATGACGAAGAAGTCGTGGCGCGCCTGGACAAAATCGCCCGGCACGACTGGGAGCACTCGCACCCGCTCGACCTTTCGGACGAAGGACTGATGGCTGATCTCGAGAAGCGCGGCGGCGCCGGCGCCGGCGCTGAAAAGCTGGTGCTGGACATCGAAGACAAGAATGGCAAGAAACCTAAGAAGTGACAATCTGTGCCGGCCGGTCTGCAGATGAGCAAGCCCCACAAATGGAATCGAACCGGCAGCAAAAGGTCCGTCTGCTTACACCGCTGGAGTGGGTGGCTCTGTCTTGCGGGTCTTGCTCTCGCGGCGACCAGTTGCGCTCTGCTTCGAGCTCCGACCGACCAAACCACGGCCCTGGTTCGGACACTCGAAGGGACGGTAGGGATGAAGCAGCCGACCAACATGCTCGCCTTGGTGCAAAGCGAGATCATGCGCGAGGCCGATGGTTACTCCTCAGTCGTCGCGCAAGCCGCCGATGACTTCGCCGCAAAGGTGGGAACCCTCGAGGCTCGCACGGCGGCCTTGCAATGGAAGCTTGAGCAGGCCACCGCCGCCTTCGTCAACGCCACCGGCGAAAACCCCAACCTCAATGCGGTGGACATGGTTGTTCTCGCCAGCTTGTCCCGCTCGGTCATGGAAGATTATTGGGTTGGCCAGAAGTTTGGCCAGTCGGCGCTCCCCTTGCTTGAAGCTCATCGCAAGCTCGAACAGAGCGCCTGGTCCGTCGTGGAGGGAGTGCTGGCCGTGGTGCCACGTGATGAATTGCGCAAGCTCATAGCGGATTGGTTCCAGAAATACCCCAACCAACGCCATGTCGGAGCCGTCCGACTCCGCGAATTCACGGGCATCCTGGGCAACAAGGCAGTCGTTGGGCTGGCGGCCAAGCCCAACAGCGTATTGAATCTCCTTGATATCGATCCGCTCTCCGGTATTGACCCCGCCGTGCGCGCTCTCGAACAGACCCGCTACATGGCCGAGCGGATGATGTACTACGCCGAACGCGCCCCCATGCTCATCAGGTGGCAGGTGGAGTTGTTGACCTATGGTTTAGCCGGTCAACCCGCAGCCCAACAGATGCTCTCCAACGTCGCCAGTCTAAGCCGGTCTGCCGCGATTTTCGCCGAGACTGCCCAACAATTGCCCAGCCTCGTCACCACCCAACGCGAAGCCGCGATCAATCAACTGTTCGCCGGCATTGCCACCGAGCGATCAATTATCCTCTCGAACTTGAACTCGCAGGAAGCAACACTCCGCGAACTGCTCCCTGAAGTGCGCCAAACCCTCGCCACCGGCGGCAACATGGCCAACTCGCTCGACGGAGCGATTAAATCCCTCGATGCTTTTGTCCGCTACGTCTCTCCGCCCGCCACCAACCCGGCGCCTCCTTCCACCAACAGCCAACCCTTCAACGTGCTCGATTACGGCACCGCCGCCGCCCAGGTCGGGGCCATGTCCAGGGATTTCAACGTCCTCATCACCTCCGCAAACCAGAGTGCGACCCAATTGGCAGTTTTGAGTGAGCAGGCCACCGCGAAGGCCGAACGCGTGGTGAACCGCGCCTTCCGTCTCGGACTCTTGTTGGTGGTGATTCTGCTCGCCGGCTCCGTGCTGGCCGCCTTGGTTTATCGCGTCCTGGCAAACCGGCTGACTGCCAAGCTGAGCAGATCATCGTCCTCAAACTCCTGAGGAGCAGACACAGGAATAATCTGCCGTCATGTCTCATCCAGGCATCGGCGAACCGTTTCCAGGAGGACCCGTGCCGAGCACGGCTTCTGCAGGAAGGGACTTTTGGTTCGCCGGATGAAATCCGTGTCATGGCCGAGGATGTCGGAGCTGTGCCCACTCATGATTATGACTTTCAATCCTGGCCGGTGCCCCCTCAACCGTTCGGCCAGCTCGCGGCCCGTCATCCCTTCGGGCATGATGATGTCGGTCAGCAGCAGCGCGATCTGCGCTGCGTGAAGCTGCCACACTTCGAGCGCTTCCCGTCCGTTGGCTGCCTCGCAAACCTTGTAACCTTTGCTCTCGAGCACCCGGCGGAGCGTCATCCGGACCGAGTGGTTGTCCTCAACCAACAGGATCGTCTCCTCTCCGCCGCGGACATCCGCGCCGACTTCAGATGGCGCCACCAAAAGGGCGGACGACGGGATGGCCGGCAGACACACTTTGAACGTGGTGCCCGAGCCTACCTGGCTGGCCACCTCCACCCAGCCCTGGTGCTGCTGGACAATGCCATAAACCGTTGCCAGCCCCAGCCCCGTACCCTTGCCGATTTCCTTGGTTGTGAAAAACGGCTCAAAAATGTGGGGCAAAATCTCCGGGGCAATCCCGGTGCCGGTGTCGCTGACCTTCACACAGACAAATTCACCGGCCCGCGCTTCAGGATTTAACTCCGCCCGCGCTTTGTCGAGCCGTATTTGCTCAGTGGCCACGCGCAGTTGGCCACCCTCGGGCATCGCGTCACGAGCATTGACCACCAGGTTGAGGAGCACCTGCCCCATCATGCCGGGGTCGGCATGGACGTGCGGCAGCGAGGCCGCGTAATGACATTGCAGGTCGATGTTCTCGCCGATGAGCCGCTTGAGCATCTTGATCAGGTTGACGACGACATCGTTGAGCATGAGCGGTTCGGGCTGCAAAACGTGTTTGCGGCTGAACGCCAGCAACTGGAATGTCAGGTTGGCCGCCTGATCCGACGCTTCCAGCACTTGTGCAAGACCTTCCCGGACTTCTACTGGGCAGTGCTCCTCGTCCATCAGCAATAATTCGGCATTGCCCCGGATGACGGCCAGCATGTTATTGAAATCGTGCGCCACTCCGCCGGCAAGCTGGCCCACCGCCTCCATCTTCTGCGACTGGCGGAGCTGTTCCTCGACTGTCTTCCGCTCCGTGATGTCCACCCACGACCCAACGATCTCCACCGGTGCGCCCTGCGGATCGCATACCAGCCGTTGCTCGTCGCGCACCCAACGGAGACCTCGGTTCTTGTGCTGAACCTGGTAATCCCGGGCGATCTGCTTTTCCGCGATAAGCCGGTCGAGACCATCGGTGACGCTTGGACCGTTGGCCGGACGAACCCGGTCGAATAAGCCCTGTGGTCCGTTACACTCAGCGACCGTGTAGCCCAGCAGCCGTTCGACGTTATCACTTATCCAGGTTGGTTCGGTCGTTTTGCCGTCGGTCTTGAGGGAATAAATCACCGCCGGGCTTTGGGTCAGCAAATGGCCGAGCCGGTATTGGGTCGTGCGCCACGCTGCCTCCATCCGGAGACGATCGAGCGCGCCGCCGCAATGATCTGCCAGTGCCTGCAGCGTCTGCAAGTCAGCCTGGGTATAGGCGTCGGGCGTGTAGCTCTGGATGGATAGGACTCCCACAGTTCGGCCCTCCACGCGCACTGGCACGCACATGATTGATTCTGAAAACCGGGAAACATCTCCGAATCGAAGGCTATCATCCGATGGCGGTTCGGTTGGCGTGCGCAGGATCAATTGAGCTCCTTGAGCCATGACCCGGCGGTTCCTGGCTGAGGCCGGGCAAACCGGCTCCTGGGTTGTAACTTCACGGCGTTCTCCATCCATGACGTCGTAAGCCAGCACCGTCTCTATCCACCCTGGCTCTGCCGACTCGATGTCCAGCATGCCACTATCCCATTTCCAGAACAGATCGGCACTGGCATAGATTGCCCGGGCCGCCTCGGCCGGGATTCTGGCCGCGCTAAGCTTCTCTCCTAGCTGGGAAAAAGCTTCTATCTGCAACTCCGCGCGTTTGCGCTCCGACACATCCCGGAAAACGCTCAGCAGCATCTTGCCGCGCTGACCTGGTTGGACGAAGGAGTTGGAGATTTCCAGGTTCGTCTCCTCGCCATTCCATAATTGCGCAAGCGTGGTAATGCGGGGAACAATATTTCCAGTCGCAAACTGTTTGCGGTAAACATCGATGTCACCATTGGGGTCGTGTGGCATGTAAGCGACCGAGAGAATCTGTCCTTCGAGCTTTTCCCGCGGCAACTTGACCAGCCCGCAAAAGGCATCGTTGACCGAGATGATACGCCCATCTTTATCGGTCAGCCACATGCCGTCAATCGAGTGCTCCCAGACGGATCGAAAAACCGCTTCACTCTCAAGCAACGTCTGCTGCGCCCGCAACCGCCCCAGCGCTCCGCCGCCGTGGTCCGCCAATGCTTGCAGCGTCTCCAGGCTATGAGCATCGTAGGCACTGGGAGTGTAGCTTTGGATCGATAAGACGCCGACAACCTCGGTCCCGTGCCGGATGGGCACGAACATGATCGAAGCCGACAGCCGGGACTTGTCGCCGAAAGGCAAACTCTCCGATTGCTCCGCCCTGGCAGGGTCGCGCAAGATCAATTGGCCTCCTTGTTCGATTGCCCGCCGGGCGAATTCAGTGGGCGGTCGGTCTACGGGCAGGAGTTCGCATTCCGTGCGCCGACCATCGATGAGGACCATCCTCAACAAATGCGTCACCCGGTTCTCGGGTGCGGAATACAGATGGAACACGCATGAGTCCCATCCGAGCAGGTTATCGGCCACTTCCACAATGATTTCGCCCGCCTCTTTGGCGGTCTTGGCGGCGCTTAGCCGCTGCCCGAGACTGGCAAAGGTCGCGATCCGCAACTCGTCGCGTTTGCGCTCGGTAATGTCGGAAACGATGCCATGCCATAGCGTGCTGCCGTCCTCCATTCGCTCTGGCAACGAATCACACAACCGCCACCGCAAGCCTTGCTTCGGAAGAACAACCCGAAACTCACAATGGAACGGCTGTTGGGTACGGGCCGATTCTTGGATGGCGGCGACAATGCGGTCATAGTCGTCCGGATGGTGACGCCTATGCACCGGGGTAGCATCCTCCCGCACCTCTTCGGGAGGCACTTCGTAGATGACGTTTATGGCCGGGTTCGATAAAGGGATGGAGGCGTGTCCATCAGGGTGCAACTGATATTGAAAAACCATGCCAGGCACCTGTGCGGTGAGCTTGACGAGCAGATCGCGGCTTTTGCGCAGCGCCTGGCTTGCCTGTTCCGCTCTCTCTCGGGCCGCCACCGCATCTTCCATCAGGTTGAGCGACGCAAGTTGACCCATGCCAGCGGCTTCGTTGCTTTGCTTCAATTCCTCGGCCTGCAGGCGCAGCGAGCGGGTCAGGCGAACGATGCGGACGTAGGACTCTACCCGGGCGAGCAGTTCGCGGTTGGTGATGGGACGGGTGATGTAGCCATCCGCGCCTGACTCGAGACCCTCCGCCTGTTCATCGCTCTTCGCGTATGAGGCTGAGGCCATGACCACCAAGATATCTGTCTGGGCCGGATCCCCCTTGATCCGGCGGCAGACCTCGATGCCATCAATGCCCGGCAGGTTGCGATCCAATAACAGCAGGTCCGGACGGCGGTCTCGGACAGCCTGCAGGGCTTCCTCGCCGGTGGCGGCCCGGTCCACGGCATAGCCTGCATTTTCCAGCAGATGCGCGGTGCCGTTCAGGATGTCGGCATCGTCGTCCACTACGAGTATTCTAATTTCGGCTGGGTTCACTTGGTTCATGGGAAGTCAGGGTTGATTCGCTCTCGCGCTGGCGGTGTGGCGGGCCTGCTGCGGCCCAGCCACCGCACTTGCTGGAGGATTTGTGCCGGCTCGTATAGGCAAAGGGTGGCCTGCCAGGCGGCGTCGCTTCGGGCAAACAGCCGGCCCCGCTCGCCATAGCGGTGCTCAAAGTAGGGAAACCGCTGCCAGCAGACATCGGCGGCCCGGAGGGATGCCTGCACCTCGCGGGTATCGGCTGGCACCGGATGCCGCCCCGCCTCGGGATTGATGGACGTGACCAGAAAGGTTTTGGACTCCGGCTGGAACGGAAACAAAGCCCGAAAGATCGC
>JBAXTC010000237.1:0-9740 GCA_037130375.1 Verrucomicrobiota bacterium
CCCAACACCACTCTGCGATATTCCCAGCCATGTCGTTCAGCCCATACCCGTTCGCAGCAAAGGAGTCCACCGGACTCGTGTAGGGACTCACGCCGTTCGTGAAAGCTGCAGGGTTGCCATTCGGCCCCAAATCATAGTTGTAGGCGGTATATCCGAAGTAGTTGGCCAGGTTTTGATTGATGACGTTGCCCCACGGAAACCGTTGCCCGCTCAATCCGCCTCGCGCCGCCTTTTCCCACTCCGCTTCCGTCGGCAGCCGATAACCACTGGCGGTCCAATTCGGATAGAGGGTGGTCGGTTCGCCACTCGTATAGATCGCCGTCAGCCCCGCATTTGTGTAATAGACCGGCGTCCGCCCTGCCTGCTGCGACCGCGCATTGCTCCACTTCGCACAA
Organism: Verrucomicrobiota bacterium; assembly: GCA_037130375.1. GTDB lineage: Bacteria > Verrucomicrobiota > Verrucomicrobiia > Limisphaerales > UBA8199 > JAPLUA01. The sequence goes on from JBAXTC010000237.1 coordinate 396, forward strand.
TCATACCAGTCCACCGTCTGCACCGGATGATTCGCCGCCTTGCCCGCACCCGCATGAACAAAACCGTAGCCGTGGTTCGTTGCCCAATGATACACCGACTGCCACTGGCTCCAGCTCACCAGATTCACATCCATGTAAAACGCCGACACCGTCGTGCTGATGGGGACGGCATCGCTATTGCCATCGAGCGTGTCCCCCATCGTGAACGCACCAGCGGGGATAAGCACCATGCCGGGCGGCACCGCCACGAGGGCGGCGGCGGGGATGTTAGTCAGCGCCGCGCCATTGCCGGTGAACGTGCCGGTGATATTCACACCGCTGGCTCCGTTGGTCACGACCGCGGCGGGCAGTTGCGCCAGGGGCACCGTCCCACTCACCTGACTGACCGGCAGCAATCCAGTCACTTGACTCGCCGCCACACCGCCCGCCACCGAACCTGCCGTGATGGCATAGGGCGTAGCCGTGATCTTTTGCCGGGGCGTGAGGGCCGTGAACGGCCCGAGGACGGTGCGCACCTCCAGTTGCAACCAACGGTCCGTCCCGGGGAAGCTCGCGCCAAAATCCAGCGGCAGCACAAACAGACCATTGGTCACGGCAACCACCAACTGCGCCGGGCTGTTGGCGGCGAGTTGCATGCCGCTGCTCAGGAGGTTCCAGAGGGTGGGCTGAAACTCCGCAGTGCCACTGTAGGGCACGCCCCCACTGTCCAAGCGGCCTTGATACGTGAACCCCGTGCCCTGGGCGTGGGCCGTAGAGGTGAGACCCAGCGCGAGCGCGCCGGCCAATAGCAGGCGCCGCAGACGTGCTGCCGATGTTGTCATGTCTGGTTTCAATTGGCAGGAATTCGTTTTGTTGACTCCGCAGTTTATGGGGAATTGCTTTTCTATCACGCTTATATTCCGGCGAGATTAGGCTTCCGGATGGGCTGGGCAAGCCTTTTTCCAGGTTTTCCGCCGGGCCGGCCCAGCGCCTCCCGCTCCGTCGGCGTCAACTCCTCCCCGTGTTCCCCGACATCGCAACCGTTGACTCGGATGATCTTGCCAAGTCGGCGGAGCTTCGCCGCTGGCTTCGTGAGAGCCGCTTGAAGTCCTGTTCCTGCGTTGGTGCTGGACCACTCCGGAAGGGGCCGCGCCACGCACCTTCCACCCAGGCGATGGTTCAAAGTGCCAGCAGCAGTTTCTTGATTTCCTTCAGCCGCGCGCCAGCCTGCTTTTTCGTCAGACGCGGAAACCGGGTGCCAAGCATGATTAAATCACTGTTGCGGGTGAGCATCAGTTTATCGTCTTTCACCTCGATGACCGTGATGCCCCGGTCGCCTGCCACAATCCGGAGTTCAGCGGCTTGCAGCAACAGTTCGAGCGGCGGCGGCAAGGGACCAAAACGGTCGCGCAGCTCGGTCTCCAGGTTGCGCAGCGCCACGGCTTCGTTGGCTTGCGCCAGTTTGCGGTAAATCTCGATTCGCTGCCGCGCGTCGGAAATGTACCCGAACGGAATCCAGGCCGCTGAGGCCCCCTGGCTGCCGGCTCCCAGTTCCTTCGCCCCACCCTCTGCCCTCCGTCCTCCGTCCTCCGTCCTCCGTCCTCCGTCCTCCGCCCTCCGCCCTCCGTCCTCCGCCCTCCGTCCTCCGTCCTCCGTCCTCCGTCCTCCGTCCTCCGCCCTCCGTCCACCCTCGCCCGGACTGAGCGCCAGGAAATCCAGTCGCACTTGCACCTCGATGCGGGGTTTGACGGGCTCGCCCTTCAGCGATGAGACGCTCTGCTTGAGCAGTTGGCAGTAAAGCTCGAAGCCGACCGCCGTGATGTGGCCGCTCTGCTCCGAACCCAGCAAGTTGCCCGCGCCGCGGATTTCCAGATCGCGCATGGCGATTTTGAATCCGCTGCCGAGGGCGGAGTATTGTTTGATCGCGCTGAGGCGCTTGCGCACGTCGGTGAGCAGCCCGCCGTGGCGCGGCAACAGCAGGTAGGCGTAAGCCTGGTGCTTGTAGCGGCCGACACGACCGCGCAGTTGATAAAGGTCGCTGAGTCCAAAACGGTCCGCGCGGTCGATGATGATCGTGTTGGCATTGGGAATATCCAGACCGCTCTCGATGATCGTCGTCGAGAGCAGCACGTCGGCCTCGCCGTTGACGAACCGGGTCATGACCGATTCCAATTCATCGCTGTGCATTTGACCGTGTCCAACCAAAATACGGGCCTCTGGCAGGAGCGTGCGGAGTTTCTGAGCCATCGTCTCGATGGTCATCACCCGGTTGTGCAGGAAGAATATCTGGCCGCCGCGGTTGATCTCCCGCTGGATGGCATCACGAATGACGCGCTCGTCATAGGGCGCTACGATGGTCTCGACAGGCAAACGGTCGTGCGGCGGGGTTTGGATGGTGCTCATGTCGCGCGCGCCGGTCAGCGCAAGGTAAAGCGTGCGGGGAATCGGCGTGGCACTGAGCGTCAGCACATCGACCAGCTTGCGGAGCATTTTGAACTTCTCCTTGTGCATCACGCCGAAGCGTTGCTCCTCGTCGATGACCACCAGGCCCAGGTCTTTGAACGCGATATCTGCCTGCAACAGCCGGTGTGTGCCGATCACGATATCGACGGCGCCGCCCGCCAGGTCTTGAACGACACGGTCCTGCTCGCGGCGGGTGCGGAAACGGGAGAGGATTTCCACGCGAATCGGATAATCGGCCATCCGCTCACGAAACGTATTGAAGTGCTGCTGCGCCAGAACGGTGGTGGGCACCAGCATGGCGACTTGCTTGCCGCCCATGACGGCCTTGAACGCGGCGCGAATGCCAACCTCGGTCTTGCCGAAGCCAACGTCCCCGCAGATCAAGCGGTCCATCGGTTTGGCGCGCTCCATGTCAGTCTTGGTCTGGACAATGGCGATCATCTGGTCGGGGGTTTCTTCAAAAATGAACGCGCTTTCAAACTCCCGTTGCCATGTCGCGTCGGGACTAAATGGATGGCCCGGCTGCGATTCGCGCGCGGCCTGAATGGCAAGCAGGTCGCTGGCGACGTCGCGCACCGCCCGTTCGGCGTGCGCCTTGGCCTTGGCCCAGCGCGTGCCGCCGAGCAGGTTGAGCGGCGGCTGCGCCTTGCCGGTGCCCACATATTTGCCGACCAGATGCGCCTCGGTTACGGGCACATAGAGTTTGGGGGGCGGCTGCGCGGGATCGCTGGAAGCGTATTCAATGACCAGACATTCCTGGCCGGAATGTGCGTTCGCGCCAGTCCCTTCAATCGGTTTGGTGCCCACGCCGATGGGCAAGACCTGCAATCCGACATACCGCCCAATGCCGTGCTGCACATGAACCACATAGTCGCCCTCCTCCAACTCCGTGAAGTCGATGTCGAGGGCGGAACGCGTGGTTTGCGCGTGCTGCGATTTGAGCCGGCGTGGCCGTTGCACTTTGTAGCGCCCGAATATCTCCGCGTCGGTAACAACCACCAGTCTGGCTTCGTCACAAAGAAAGCCCCGGGCGAGGGCGCCGAGGTGCAAAGCAGGACAGGCGTCCCGGCTCTCTGCCGAACTTTCTCGCGTCGTTTCGTCGCCGGTGGTCGTCGAGGTATTGGCATCCGCGTTGTTGGGCGGGTGGGACGCCTGGTCAGGACTGAACTCCGGGGCCAGGCGGGACGCCTGCCCTACTTTGGAGAGACCGTATTCCTCCCAAATCTCCCCAAAACGCTGCCGTTCGCCGTCGTTGTTGCAGAACAGATGCACACCGTAGCCCTGGCGCAACCAGCGATGGAGTTGGGCAAAGAATTCGCGCCGCTGCATTTCGGCAATCTGCGGCTCCGGCGCGCGCTCGGGCAACGGGCGAAAAGCCTCCAGGCTCGGGAAGCGTGGAGTGCGGAATCCAGATTGCGGGATGCCGCTCCCATTAACGGCTTGAGGCGCGGTGGGGCTATCAACCTCGGCTTCCCCATCACCCTGGGCTTCGCTTCCCAAAGCAAGGAGGTCCGACTCGGCTTCACTGACTTCCATGCGGGTCATCCCCCGCTCCCCAGCCTGCGCTTGAAACGTCTCCCACGGAATGAAGAAGGGGTTCCCTTCAGGAACTTGCGCCGCGTAATCATCAGCGCACTCAGCCAGCCGCTCAGGCTCGCACAGCACAAAAATCGTCTCCGGTGCCAAATAATCAAGCAACGTCCCCAGATTCCAGCCCTCGGCCTTCAGATGTCGGATGTCGGATGTCGGATTTCGGCCTTCAGACATCAGACTTCGGATTTCGGATTTCGGATTTCGGATTTCAGATTCCGGATTTCGGATTTCAGATTCCGCCCCCTCGGACTTCTTCAAGAGGCCCAGTTCGCCGGCAGGCGGAATCGTAACCAGCGAGATTTCTTCCCGTGACATTTGTGTCAGCGGATCGAAGTGGCGGAGCGACTCCAGCTCATCGCCAAAAAACTCGAGGCGCACGGGCCACGGACTGGTGAGCGGATAGACATCGAGGATGCCACCGCGCAGCGCGATCTCGCCCTTCTGCGTTACCTGGGCTTCGGGCTCGTAACCTTGCTCTTCGAGCCATTGGATCAAATCCTGCGGATCGATGCGGTCCCCCCGCGTGAGCGTGCGGATTCGCTCGGACAGAACCTCGCGTGGGAATGTGCGTTGGAGCAGGGCCACGATGCTGGTGACGAGGATCGGGGCGTGATGCGTGATGCGTGATGCGTGATGCTGAAGCGCAACGAGTGTTTCCAGGCGCTCGCTGATAACATCCGCGTGGGGCAGACGAGCTTCGTGCGGAAGAGTTTCCCAGGCAGGATAGAAAAGGGCTTGCTCGCTGAGAGTTGGGGAATGGAGACTGGAAGACCCGTGCTGGCTGGGCAGCGGCTGGTGACCGGCAACGCATGCTGGCTCGTGTTGAGGTTCAAACTTCGGGTTTCCAACGGCAGCCCGTGCATCGTGGACCATGGACTGCCCGGCCAGCCAGGTCGTAACGTCCTGGTGGAAGCTCTCCTGCGTTCTAAGTCCGTCCGTAACCAGAACGATGGGTCGCTGTGGAAACAAACGGTGCAATAAAGCAGCCAGAAACGGCTGAGCCGCGGCGCTGATGCCGTCCAATGACAACACACCCCCATCCTCCAGACGCCGCGCCAGGGACTGGGCTGCGGGAGTTTCCGAGACTCGAGCGAATAATTCGCTTGTCGCCGCGCTTGCTAAATCTTGCGCCAAACATTGGCAAGATCGCAGTCGCGGCGGCACGCGTCAAGAGTCCAGCGCGCCGCTCAGCCGCATCTGTTGCTCCTCACTTCGGCCATTGTTCCAGATGGCACATTTGCTCTGGTTGACCCTCGTAACCTACCTTTTTGTCCATGGCTCATGGGACCATGTCCTTGGACGCGATGCGTCGTGAGCACCGCGTTTGGCTTTTGTTCAGTATGGAGGCAGCAACGCTCGGCTTGCTCGGCTGGCGGCTCGCCGTGCCGGGCGCTTTATCAAAGCTGGAGAGCGCATTACTGGTTCACCCCCTCGCAATAGTTTGTGGGTGGCTTACCGCTCGCGCCTTGACCGCGGGCATCAGCCTAAGGAAGATAAGGAAGATCGCCTATGAACATGGCGCTTAACCAATCGCGGCAGCCAACGCCGGGAGACCGTCTCGCGGCGCATCGGGCGTCAGTTGCCCGGCCTGGCTGCGCTTATCGTTAAGCAGCGCCCTACGTATATGCCCTACGCCTTAATAGTGCTGGCTGCCTCAATCGCTCTCACCGGCGTGTATGTCTTCGTCACGGAAGCGTCGTATTGGTCGAAGGCTTTGGTAACGGCGCTGCTGCTGGTATCGTTTGCGTGGCGCTATGGGTTGTTTCTGCGGGTGGCGCTTGGTGTTTTTCTTGCTCTCTACTTCACGTATCTAAAGGCCCGATGGGAACATGACTGAAACTTTCCTCACGCACACGACCGTCACCGCCCATGAAGCACTCGTCGTCTCGCCGCTTAACGAGTTGCTTGAGCCGACAGCCGCCGTCCGTTCAGTTTGCGGTTGCGGTAGGACATTCGTTGCTCCCTGCCCCGCCGCCGCTGAGTTCAGGTGTTGGCCGTAATCGAACGTCATGCGCCGCATACCGCTCATTCTCGGTCTTGTGCTGATCACGGGTTTGATCATTCACGACATCTATGAGTTCTTCGTCACGAACGAAGGCATTCGTTACTTCTCCTCCGAGCCGAAGCGACTATTGTATGTGATGCTCCTCGGGGTTGCGGGTGGGATAGTCGCGTTTGGGATCAGCCGGTTGTCTCCAGCCTCTCAGCGCAACTTGAAGCTCATTGCTCTTGGTGGATTTGGCATCTTCCTCGTCGGTGCCATCCCCTTCTTTGGATATCTTCTATGTTTGCTTGGTGCGGGACCGATCGCCTGGGGTGCGGGTATGTGGGGGTGTATAGCTGCGGGTTTGGTTGCTGTCGCAGTAACTGCATGGATGGTCTGGCTGGAGTTTCGGCAGGTATGGAGGCAGACACCATGAGAACGGCCAACCACAGCATTCAGCGGATGGGAGCCAGCCGTTCAGGCCAGTGGCAATACGTGTATCAGTGGCGGCTGGCTCCCACCGCTGATGCTGAATGTTCGGCCACATGAGCCCCACGTCGGCAGAAAGCGAGAAGCCAAGGCAGCGGAGCCGGGCAATGCGTATTCTTGCTGTTTCCCTGTCGGCGGTATTGTTCTTGGCCACCTTGCTGGTTGGTGCTTGGTCGGTAGCAAAGCACAGAGCTGCGCGTGCGCGAGCCCAATGGGAATTAACGGCACTGGAGTGCCTCGCTGGATTGTCCGTCACCAACGAGCAGATCAACAGCGAGATCAATGAGGTACAGGCCGTGCCACCCGGTAGCGCAGATTTCCGCTGGGCACAGGACCACGTGCTTCTTATGACCAACGGTGAGTGTATTATTTACGTCTATCGGCACGGCGATAACAGCGGGTTCGTTGACCATCTGTTTCTTGGGCACGGGTCCAATGGCCGATGGCTTTACAGCACGTACCACTTCTGTAATTCGATGGTCGGGGTTCTGGGGGAGGATCCTCCAGGTTCGATTGCGGAGTTTGCGAAGCGGTTTTCAGTGCGCGAGTTCGATGGAAGATCGGATGAGTGCCTGCAACACACATGGCCTCAGAACAATTAGGAAGCGCTGGCGATCGAGCGTGGCCGAACCCGCTCCCTGCAGCCAACATTTTCTGGGAGTGCTTCTTGTCCTTCCATCTTTCTCGCCTCGGGTGCCGAGATGGTACAGGGCACATTACGCGGCTGGCAGGGTCCCGCCGACTGCCACATTTGCAGCACGACAGGGGCTCCATCTGACTCGGAAAATGCTGGGCAGCAGCATGCAGGACGATGTCGTGTGGCTCAGAGTTGGCACCAATGCTTGGTGTGTGGAGGTCATGTCTCCGATTGACTGAGAAACGAAGCTGTGGCACCCCAAGCACTTAACGAGGTCACTGGAGCAAATGCGGACTGGCGACGCCGGTTGCCGATTCGGGCGCGCCGGGCCGCCCGCATCGCTCAGTTCTGCCGTTAGCCCGCATGAAGATTGCCCTGCGAAGATTGACGGCTCGGGAACACGTTCTAGCTGCATCCGTGCTTGTGTTTGCGCTGACGATGATAGCCGCTGACATCGCGTTGCCGGATGCCGCCCGGTTGCGTAGCGCCGGACATCTCACAACGGCGTCAATTCTCTCTGTGCTTCCAGTTTTTGCTCTCGCGCTTTCGCGGCAGCATTGCTTGCGCCAAGCATTGCTTGCGCTCTTGCCACGTACTGGCAATAATTCACCCCATGCCCTCTTTAGGCTCGTGGGAAGACTGCCCTTGTTGGTGCGGTATGTTTTCGTCGGGCTCTTGTTTAGTGGACTCGAAGCGACAATTAAACGGCTTGGAGGCTAACCAGTCGCGTCAGCCAACGCCGGGGGAGCGCCCCCGTGCTTTCCCTACGCCCTTGGCCCGGCGTGGCTGCGCTCATCGTTGGCCGTGAAAAGATTCCTCATCATTGCAGGTGTTGTCAGCGTTCTTGCGGCTGTCGCGCTAATCGCAATCGCAGTGCGCTATGCACCATCTTCGAGCGCTCGCCGCGCATGGAAAGAGAGGGCGATTGGCGAGATTTCCGCTCGCGTTGCAGATCCCACATGGCCCAGCAATGAGTTGGCCCATCTCAAGGCCAAAGGCACCAATGACCCGGGCGATTCCGACACTTGGCTTTCGGAGCGTTTGATTGTGATGCGAAATGGTGACTGGCTTGCCTACGCGAACATCTGCCAGAAGCAAGACAGCCGCATTCGAGATTTGTTTTTTGGACGCGGATCAGACGGGCGCTGGTATTACTCCACATACCACTTTTGCATCGGCATGCTTGTGCTGAGGATGGAGGAGCAGTCAGATGACTTGGCTGCATTCTCCAAGACTTACTACCTGCGTCAGTTTGATGGGCATTCGGACGAGTGCCTCCAGAAGACATGGCCACCGGTTTCCAGATGAACAATCCGACGGCCAACAAACCGGCTGGAGGCAACGCCGGGATCGCGCCTCAGTTGGCAATCGAACATCATTGCCCCGGCCTGCCTGAGCCGGGACGTTAGCCTGCATGAAGATTACCCTGCGAAGATTGACCGCTCGGGAACACGTTCTAGCTGCATCCGTGCTTGTGTTTGCGCTGACGATGATAGCCGCTGACATCGCGTTGCCGGATGCCGCCCGGTTGCGTAGCGCCGGACATCTCACAACGGCGTCAATTCTCTCTGTGCTTCCAGTTTTTGCTCTCGCGCTTTCGCGGCAGCATTGCTTGCGCCAAGCATTGCTTGCGCTCTTGCCACGTACTGGCAATAATTCACCCCATGCCCTCTTTAGGCTCGTGGGAAGACTGCCCTTGTTGGTGCGGTATGTTTTCGTCGGGCTCTTGTTTAGTGGACTCGAAGCGACAATTAAACGGCTTGGAGGCTAACCAGTCGCGTCAGCCAACGCCGGGGGAGCGCCCCCGTGCTTTCCCTACGCCCTTGGCCCGGCGTGGCTGCGCTCATCGTTGGCCGTGATGCAACAGCGAACCCGCAAATTCATAGCGGTTTTGATAACCATTGCGCTGCTGGCCTTTTTCGCTGTCTGCCTCTGGCCAGCTCCGACGAGCCGCCCAAGTCGGCGGCGGTCGCTCACCTTCGTCGTTAAGCGGCGCACAGCATTGTTTCAAATTCTTTGCACAAAAACCACCTGCATCGGTGTCTATTGAGTATGAAAAAGAGAACCGCCATCCAGGGCACCCTGGCGCTCTTGGCTATCACCTTGCTCTGCTGGGTAGCATACGGGCTGAGCCATCCTCCGAAGGCCCGGCCGCTGCGCTACCAAGGCGTGAACACCGTCCGCAACGCCTCGGTTGCGC
>JBAXTC010000238.1:0-9731 GCA_037130375.1 Verrucomicrobiota bacterium
TCTGAAATCTGAAATCTGAAATCTGAAATCTGAAATCTGAAATCTGAAATCTGAACATCGAACATCCAATGAAGGCGCGAAGGCGCGAAGGCGCGAAGGCTGGGGTATCGTAGAATGTCCGTTGCCCAATCCCAATCCTGAAGGGATTAGATCGCTCAGCCCGAGGTTGCTCGCGGAGAGCTACTGCGGGTGGGCTTATAAATCGGAAAGCCGAATGGGATTAACAGCGAAGACGCGAAGAAATCGGGAAAGGTTGCATGGGGATCATTGCCCCATCTCCTTCCCGTCTTCCCGCCTTCGCTGTTCAATCCCTAATTCTCCGTTATCTCCGTTTCCTCCTGTTTAATCCCGAACCCATGAACCAACAGGAGCGGGTGCCTGTCAACCTTGTGTTTTTCCCTTCGGCTCGGCGTTCTTGCCGTGGAACCAATTAAAGGCGTAATTGACCAACTTCGTGGCGCGGGTCAGGCCGAGCTTGGTTTTGATGTGTTCGCGGTGGGATTCGATGGTCTTGATGCTGATGTGGAGTTTCTCGGCAATCTCGCGCGAGCCCAGCCCATCGCCGATCAGTTCCAACACTTCCAATTCCCGATCGCTGAGGGAGGCGATGGCGTCATCCCCGGCCGAACTGTTGTCCGCCATGTAATCCATCATTTTTGTCGTTATCTTGTCGCTGAGGAAACGTTTGCCCTGCATCAGCAGACGGATCGCCTGGACGGCCTTTTCGGTGCCTTCTTCCTTCGTGATATAACCATCAGCGCCGGCGCGCATCGCCCGCTCGCCGTAAATGCCCTCGTCCTGCATCGTGAAGACCAGCAGCTTGACATCCAGATCCTGCGACCGTATCTGCTTGATCAACTCCAAGCCGGAGCTGGCCTTGAGGGAAAGGTCCACGATTGCCACGTCCGGCTTGATGTCCAGAATCTTCTCCAGCGCGGCAGGTCCGCTATCGGCTTCGCCGCAGACCATGAGGTCGGGTTCCATCGCGAAGAGCAGTTGAAAGCCGCGCCGGACGATGGGATGGTCGTCCACCAGGAAGACACGGATTTTGGCTGAGGCAGTGATTCGTTTCAGCGGCATAGCTATGTCCGGGTGTTATCCGCGCTCTGGATTGGCAGCAAGCACGAGACGGCGGTCCCCTTGCCGCGCCTCCGTTTTACGGAGAACTCGGCGCCGATGGTGTCCGCCCTGTATTTCATCGTGCGCAAGCCCATTCCTTTGGTTGCTGGCAGGGGTGTCGGCAGGCCCACGCCGTCATCGCGGATTTCCAGGACGGTATGGGTTTTGGCTTTTGTCAACTGGATGCCAATGGCGCGCGCCTCACCGTGGCGGATGGCGTTATGGACGGCTTCCTGGACGATGCGGAACAGATGGGTGGCCACCGACGAATTTCGGATGAGAATGCCTTTGTCCGACTGGAACCGGCACGAGATATGGAATTGCCGTTCGATCTCGGCAGCGAAATCCCGCAAACCGTTCACCAGCCCTGCGGCGGTCAATTCGATTGGGCAGAGGCCCCGGGCGATCACCCGGGTTTGGGAAATCGATTCATTGACGCAGCGCACGATCTCCTCGGCGAGGGCGACTTCCTCCGCCAAGCCGACCTCTTGCATCGACTTGGCGGACAGCTTCTGAGCCAGCGCTTTACTGATCAGGGCCACCCCGGTCAAGGTCCCGCCGAGGGAATCGTGCAAATCCTGACCCAGGCGCTGCCGCTCTTGCTGGCTGAAGTCCAGGATTTGCTTCTCGAGCAATTTGCGATCTGTGATGTCATGGATGATTGAAAACAGGAGCAATCGCCCTTGGACGCGGATGGGGGTGGAGTGGACCTCGACGGTGCGGACCTCGCCACTCGCCAGGCGGTGAGGGAATACAAAGCAGCCTTGGTCGCCGCGCAAGGCGCGCTTCCGCTGCGCCGTCACAAATTGGAGCGGCATGGTATTGAGGTGATTGATATTCATCGTCTGCAGACGCTGGCGGGTGTAGCCGTAAAAGGCGGCCGCTGCCGAATTCGCGTCTTGGATGGCCCCGGAGTTCGGTTCCACCAGCAGCATGACCGCCGCGTGGCTCTCGAACATTGACCGGAATCGCTGTTCGCTTTCCTGCAATGACTCCTCGACCTGGAATCGGTGGATGGCTTCCCCCACCAGCGGTGCGATCGACTCGATGAACACGACAGTCTCGGCGGGGAAACGATTCTTTCGCTGGTCAGCCAGGTGGATGCTGCCAAACAGCCTGCCATGATAGTGGATGGGGGAGTGGGCGAGGCTGTTGTAGCCGGCCTGGAGACAAATGGCGCGCGCGCGCGCCGCCGGGGTAGTCCAGAGGCAATCGGCGTATTGCTGCATGCTGTGGCAGAAAAAGGAACCCTTGTTGCCGGTGAACTGGACATCGTCCTGGGTTGGCTGACCTTGCAATATCCGGAAGCAGGGGCAGTTATCACTCACCGAGTGCAGACAGGTTTCCCGCTTCAGGAACTCGCGGCTGTAACCGACACTGGCGACGTAGGGCATGCCGCCCTGTTGGTCAGACAAACGGATACCGACACAACGGCATTGGCACCAATCCCGGAGGAACCTCACGACGGCATCGACGTACTCTTTGCGGGAAGTTTTGATCGCAAACAATTCCAGCAGTCTGTGGACGCCCTCGACGTTGCGCTCGGTACGCTGGCGACTGGCTGCCTCGCGCTCCAACGCTTGCACGGTTTGTTTGCGACTGGCTACCTGGCGCTCCAACTCATGCACGGTTTCTTCAAGGTCCGCGGTTCGTTGCATGACCAGTTGTTCCAGTTCGTCCTGCATGGTTCGCAGTTGGGCTTCCACCCGCCTGCGTTCCGTCAGGTCCACCCCGATGCTGAAGATGTCGGCCGGCTGCCCGACGTCACGTAAGAACGTGGAGTTCGTGGTCAACAAGGAGACGGGGGAGCCATCCTTGCCTCGGCAGGTGATCTCGCCCGTCCAGGTCTCGCCACGGCGCAATGTGGCCAGTATCTCGGCGTTCTGCTCGGGCGTTGTCTGCGGACCCGTTAGGGACGCAAGATTTTGGCCGAGGACCGCCTCGCATGGCCAGCCAAACAGGCTTGCGGCAGCGTGATTCCAGTAGGTGATGGATTGGTTGAGATCCGTCGCGATGACCACCTCGCCGATGGCATCCAAGATATGCGCCTGAAGCCGGTTGCGCTCTTCGGCCCGCTGGAGTTCGATGGCATGGCGAATCGCCCGGGCTAGCTGGCGGCCATTGGTTTGGCCTTTGACGAGGTAGTCCTGAATCCCCTGCTGCATCGATTCGATCCCGATGGCTTCGTCGGCCGAGTCAGACAGCACCACGATCGGCAACCAAGGCGCCGCAAAGCGCGCGCGAAGAAACGTCTCGCGCCCGTGGCTATCCGGCAGGGACAAATCGAGCAGCACCACATCGAAGCGAGGCTGCCGCAACTTCGACAAACCGTCCGCCAGGGTCTCGACGCGAGTGAAATCGAATTGGCCCGGGCCGGCCTTGATGAGGGACTCTTGCAACACCTTCGCATACGAAGGGCTGTTTTCCACCAGCAGGATTCTTATGGGCGCCGGGCTCATGTTGTTGCGGGCATTTTAGCCGAGGCCGGCAAATGCAGCAATCGATTGATTATCATAAGTGTTTCTGTTCGGTTGCGGCATTGGCGCGATGGGCTGGCTGCAAGTCCCGCTCGCGCAGCCAGGCGAACAGGACGGGGGTGACGATCATGATGTGGACAAAGCTGCTGAGCATGCCGCCGATTACCGGGGTGGCCAGGGGGCGCATCACCTCGGAGCCGGTGCTGGTGCTCCACATGATCGGCAGCAACCCGGCGACGGTGGTGGCCACGGTCATCACTTTGGGTCGGAGCCGCAGCCGGGCGCCATCCTTGACGGCCTGGATTAAATCGGCGTGGTTGAATTTTGCGCCGCGCTCGGCGCGCCGCTTTTGGAGCGCTTCATCGAGATACACCACCATGACGATTGCTGTCTGGATGGCGGTGCCAAAGAGAGCGATGTAGCCGACCCAGACTGCGACGCTGAAGTTGTAGCCCAGCAGGTATTGAAGGAAGACGCCGCCGGTGAGGGCAAAGGGCACCGCCAGGATGACATGGGCCGCTTCTTTGGCGGAGCGATACACGATGAAGAGCAGAACGAAGATGATGCCCAGCACGGTCGGGACGATGATCTGGAGCGAATGCTGGGCACGGAGCTGGTTCTCGTACTGGCCGGCCCATTCGAGGGTGGTGCCCTGGTCGAGCTTGATTTCATGGGCGATGCGTTCGCGGGCCTCTTTGACGAAGCCGCCGAGGTCACGGCCCTGCACGTTGGCCTGCACAAACACGCGCAGCCGGCCGTTCTCGCTGTCAATTTCGCTGGGGCCGAGCACGCGCGAGACGCGGGCGATCTGGCCGAGCGGGATGACCTGGCCGGAGGGGGCAAAGACCAGCGTATCGCGCAGACGCTCGATATCATCACGGTCATCGCGCTGGAAACGGACCTGGATAGGGAAGCGCTGCCGCCCTTCGATGGTGGTGGTGACGTTCTTGCCGCCGAGGCCGGTCTCGACGACATCGAGGACGGCTTTGGCTCGCAAGCCGTAGCGGGCCATTGCGACTCGATCCAGCTCGATGTTGAGGTAGGGTTTGCCCTGCGAACGGGATGTGGCGACGCCGGCGGCGCCCGGGACTTTGCGGATGACCTTCTCGACCTCGAAGGCTTTGTTCTGTAAGGCATCAAGGTTGTCGCCGAGAATCTTGACTGCCACCTGGGCCCGGACGCCGGTGCTGAGCATGAGCAGGCGGCCTTCAATGGGATGCAGAAAGCCCGGGACGTAGCCGGGCGCCTGGCTGAGTTTCTCGGTGAGTTCAGCGATCAATTTGTCCTGCGTCATGCCCGGGCGCCACTCGGACTCGGGCTTCAGCTCGATGGTGGTCTCGATCATCTCGACTGGCGCCGGGTCGGTGGCGGTTTCCGAGCGGCCGAGTTTGCCGGCGGCGGACTGGACTTCGGGCACCTGCTGCATGACTTGGTCCTGCCAGGCAATGAGCCGCTTGATTTCGGTGAGCGACGTGCTCGGGAGCAGCACCGGCATGAACAGCAGGCTGCCCTCGTTGAGCGTGGGCATGAACTCGCTGCCCATTCCCCGGGCGATTTTTGCCGCCCCTGGGCAATGCCACGACGCCAGCAAGGGCGCGACGGGCCGCGGCAGGCCAAAGGCCAGGATGATCGCGATGCCCAGCAAACCGGCCGCCGCGCCCAGGACGACGCGGCGGCGGGCCAAGGCCCAATCCAGGGCTGGCGTATAAAGCCGCAGGAGCCGTTTCATGAGCCAGTTCTCATCCTCGGGCCGGAACGGGCCGCGCACCAGGAAAGTGCAGAGCGCCGGCACGAGGGTGACGGCCAGCAGCGTGGCGCCGATCATGGCGAAGGTCTTCGTGAACGCGAGCGGACGGAAGAGCTTGCCTTCCTGGCCCACCAGGGTGAACACCGGCAGGAAGGCGAGAATGATGATCAGCATCGCGAAGAAAATGGGGCGGCCCACTTGCTGGGCCGCTTCGAGGGTGACCTGCCAGGTTTCCGATTTCGTGAGGCGCCCGCCGCCCTGGCGCTTCTCGCGCCGTTCGCAGTGACGGATCACGTTTTCGGTCATGACGATGCCGGCGTCCACCAGGACGCCGATGGCGATGGCGATGCCGCTCAGGGACATGATGTTCGATGTGATGCCGAACTGGCGCATCAGGATGAACGAAATGAGGATTGAGATCGGCAGCGGCAGCGTAACAATGAGGATGCTGCGGAAGTGCCAGAGGAAGACGATGTGGGCGAGGGCCACGAGGAGGATTTCCTCGAGCAGCGCTCTCTTGAGCGTGCCGAGGGTGCGCTCGATGAGCGTGCTGCGGTCGTAGAACGGCTTGATCGTGACGCCCGTGGGCAGGCTGGGTGTGATCAGGGCGATTTTCTCTTTCACGTCCCGGATTACGGACAGGCTGTTCTCGCCGGTGCGCATCACGACGACGCCGCCGACCACTTCCTGGCCATTGACATCCAGCGCCCCGCGCCGGAAATCGCCGCCGAGCTGGATGGCCGCGACGTCGCGCAGATAGACCGGCGTGCCGCCGCGCTGCTTGAGGACGATGTTCTCGAGATCGGTGGTGGATTCGATGAGGCCGATACCGCGCACGACGAATTCCATCCCGCTTTCCTCGATCACCTTGCCGCCGACGTTGAGGTTACTCTGTTGGACGGCCTCGAGGACATCATCGAGCGAGATTTGGAGGGTTCTCATGCGCGTGGGCGAGACCTCGATCTGGTACTGGCGGACGAAGCCGCCTATGCTGCCGACCTCGGCGACTCCGGACACGGCGTTGAGTTGGTAACGGACGAACCAGTCCTGAAGCGAGCGCAATTGCGAAAGGTCGTAACCGCCTTTGGGCGCGATGGCCGGGTCCACCGCCAGGTAGTATTGATAAACCCAGCCCAGCCCCGTGGCGTCCGGCCCGAGTTTTGGCACCACGCCGGATGGCAACAGGTCGCCGAGGTAATTGAGCCGCTCGAGCACGCGGGTTCGGGCGAAGTAGTTGTCAACGTCATCCTGAAAAATGATCGTGATGAAGGTGAAACCGAACATGGACTGGGCGCGAACGGCCTTGACGCCGGCCAGGCCCTGCAAGTTGACCGAGAGCGGATAGGTCACTTGATCCTCGATTTCCTGCGGGCTGCGGCCGGGCCAGTCGGCAAAGACGATCACCTGGTTCTCACTGAGATCGGGAATCGCGTCCACCGGCGTGTGGTACAGGGAACGGATACCCCAGCCAATGACGAGCAAAACGCCGCAGATGACCAGGAATCGGTTGCGCAG
The DNA here is from genome assembly GCA_037130375.1 of Verrucomicrobiota bacterium. Taxonomy (GTDB): domain Bacteria; phylum Verrucomicrobiota; class Verrucomicrobiia; order Limisphaerales; family UBA8199; genus JAPLUA01. The sequence goes on from JBAXTC010000238.1 coordinate 6,859, forward strand.
GGACCATTCAATGAGGCGGTTGATCATCGTCAGTGGTTTCCTCAGTCGAGTCTGTCGGAGCCGATGGCCGGACGTCCACGCAAGCCGGCATCAAGTGCGCGGCCATGCGTGACGCGGGTCATGGGAATCAGGGTTTAACCTCCTCGCCGCACGCCGGCGCCTTGGGGCCCTGGAACGGGTTGTGGGGGGGGGCTTTGGCCTGCATCCAGGGACCCAGGCTGGGTGTCGTCGGGCAGTGATAGATTTTCAGGCCCGTGAAGGGCTCGCCCTCTTTCTTCAGGGCCTTTGCCAGGTCCACCGTCGCCATGCTGAACGGGAGAAACAGATTGCGCGCCTCGGTCAGGTCTTTCGTGGTCCGCCACTGCCCCGCGCTGGAGAGGGGCAGTCCTGCGCTGATCGCGCTCTGGACCAAACTATTCAAGGGCTGGTTGGTGCCAAATTCCTGGCGCAGCAGAGTGAACACCGTGGGGAGGGCGGTGATGTGCTCGTAGTACCGCGGAAGGTCATCGCCGGCCAACGCCTGGCCGATGCCGTCGGCCACGTCCACGAAGATGGCCAGGGCCTGCTGCCGTCTGGCGGCGCGCTGAACCTCGGGTGTCACCGCGACCGCGGCGCCGGCCGGAGCCTGGTCCCCATTCCCTGCCGCCGCGGCGTCCATCTCCAGGCCTTTGAGAATGGAAGCGCGCCGAACCATTTGCCGCTCGGCCCCCGGGGACATGAGATCACCCATAGCCCGGCTGTGGTCGATGCTGGGGTGCGGCGCAAGCTCTACCGGGGAATGAAGATTGGTCCCCATCCCCGCCGCTGGAGGTTGCGGGGTTGTCGCCTCGATCGGCGGGTTCTCGGTCATGGCCGCGGCGGAATTGAAATGGGGCTGAGTTGGAGCGGGTGGGGAAGCGCCGACTGGGGGCCGGACTTCACTTCCGCACTTCAACATTTCCGCTCCGTAGTAGGGATTTCGCAGGGGGCCTTGCTCCTGGAACCAGAGGCCTGGTTTGGGGGCCATGGGACAGTGATAAACCTTGAGGGAACTGAAGGCATCGTCTTTCGCCCGCACAAGTTGCACTAACTCGACCAGGTTGGTGCTGAACGGCAGGAAGGTCCGCCGGGCTGCAGCCAGGTCCGACGACGCCGGCCAAGCCGCGAACTCTTGGATGCGTTTGAGAAGCGCGTGCCAGGGATGGTCGTCGCCCATCTCCTTGACCAGAGCCGAAACGGCCCCGGGCAGCGAGCCGGTGTGCGTCTTCAGTTGGTCGAGGCTGTCTGCGGCCAGGGACTGGCTGATGCCGTCCGCCACCGTCAGAAACCCGCTCAGGGCGCGGTGTTGGGATGGGTTCAAGGTCTCGCTGGGAGCGGCCATTGTGTGGGGGTGGTCTGTGGCGGCCGCCTGACTCGCCGGCTCTTCGCCCGGCTCCAAAACGGCCACTTTCCCACCGTCCGTGTCGTTTTCGTTGCTCCCTTGGTTGAACTGGGCCTGGGCATCTATGAGCACATTTCCCGAGGTGACCACGCGATCACCTTCCTCGAGCCCGCGCAGAACTTCCCACAGGGCATCGCCCTGGCGACCGAGCGTGACCCGACGCCGCTCGTAAGCACCCTCGCCTTTGCAGACATAGGCATAAGCGGCTCCGCCCGGGAAAAGAATTGCCGAGCGCGGGACCGCCAGGACATTGCTGACTCCGGAGCGCACCCGTCCCTCGGCATAGAAGCCAAAGCGCAGAAGTCGTTGGGGGCCGCCGTTGGTGGTCACGACCGGATTCTGGATATTGGCGCGCACTTTGACGGTGCGGGTGATGTCGTTGAGCGTCGGGTCAATAAACGAGATGACCGCCGGGAAACGCCGGCCGGGAACGGCCGCCGTCGTTACATCAATAGTTTGCCCGAGTTCCAACCACGGCAACTGCTGTTCATAAGCGTCGAAGCGGAACCAGAGCACCGACGCATCCACGATGGTAAGGAGTTTCTCGCCTTCCACGACGTATTGGCCCGGATAGACGTTACGCTCGATGACGACGCCCGACTGGGGCGCCACGAGGTCGCCGAGATACGGGTTGGATTCGGCGGAGGCCTGCAACAGCCCTTTGCCGACGCTGGACTGGTCGCCTCCGACGCTGCGGAGAAACGCGCGCCGTTGGACCAGCTCGGGGCTGAACAAGGTGATCAGGCTTTGACCTTTCTGGACTTCCACGCCGGGGAACTCGACGGCGGAGGTCTGGATGCGGCCCGGGCTGGGGGCCGAGACGATGGTCTTGCGCGCCTCGTTTGGATCGAGGGTTCCGGCCACGCGCAAGACGCGGGAGAGCGGCTGGCGTCTGGCTTCCTCGGTCTGCACGTTCAGCACCGTGACACTGTTGGACCGAAGCACAACCAGGCCGTCCCGCGAAGCAAACCCCGACTCGCCTTCCAGGATCGCGGTGAGGTCCATCTCGCAGACCGTGCATTTGCCGGGCTGGTCCGACTTGATCCAGGGATGCATCGAGTCCTGATAGTAGAGAACCTTCCGGGCATGAGCTGGAGAATGCCCCGTTGCAGCCATCCGCCACAGGGCATACGCGCCTATGACGCAGATTGCCACGGCGCACACGAACAGTATCCGTCTCGGCAGAGTCTTCATTTAATGTCCCACGGGGTCGCCGTCGTAGTGCGTCTTGGTTCAGAAGACGCACTGCGACGGTGCGGCTCCATTATAAACCACAGTCGGCAGTCGCACGCCATAATATTATGCACAACCGTGTCAAGGGGCGCATCTCAGCGCCGACTGCCGTCGGCGACTATGCCGGAGAGCGGGGGCGGCGGCGAACCTTGAACATCGAACCTTGAACCTTGAACATCGAACCTTGAACATCGAACCTTGAACATCGAACCTTGAACAT